>JAQUON010000024.1 GCA_028717045.1 Candidatus Omnitrophota bacterium
TTATTGGGCTTAAGGAAAAAGAAATAACGCTCAATACGCTATACGCAATACGCTATACGCGATATTAACGCGAACAAAGCCACGGACGCGATAATATATAAAACGCTTAAAGAGAGGGGAGGTGAAAATAAAAATGAAAAGATTATTAATCACAGCGCTGGTTTGTTTATTTACTCTTGGAGCGACTTCTACAGCTAAAGCTGTTGTTCTTGGGCCTGATGGCTTCGCATGGACAGTGGGTAATGCACCTACGGATTGGGGTACTCTTATTACCTCAATTAACCTGCCAATTGATTACGACAATATTCTCGGCGAGGTAACGCAAGGAGTATTCTTAAATGATGTTGGTTACTTATTTGCTTACCAATTCGAGAATTACAACGAAGGTTCAATCAATGCTATTAAAAGAATGACAGCAACTGATTTTACAGGTTTCTACACAGATGTCGATGCTTTTTTAAGCGAAGAAGAGAGTGGAGAAATTCTGCCGCTCTGGCTTGATAGAAGCACAGCTGGAGATTCTGTTGGGTTTCAGTTTTTCGGACCAGGAGGAACAGCTGTCGGGCCAGGTAGCACTAGTGCAATTCTTTGGATTCAGACAAATGCGAAATTGTACGCTGCCGGCACCGCACATTTCATCAATGGCGGAACCGAAGACATAAGACTATATGGTCCAGCCGTTCCTGAGCCGACCAGTATGCTGTTGTTCGGAATGGGTGTTTTAGGATTGATTGGTTTAGGAAGAAAGAAAGCCTAGGCTTCTCTTCCTGAAATTATCCTGAGATGCCCCCTAGTGGTGCATTTTCGAAAGTGCAAAAAAAAGGGGGGGCGGATCCAAAAGATTTTGCCCCCTTTTTTTATTACAACTAAAAACGCACTACGCGATACGCAATACTCTATACGATAAAAGGTTAAGGTTGAGGCTAAGGTTAAGAAAGGCCAAGGTTGAGGTTGAGGTAGTAAGTAGCTACAGGCTTAGGCCAATAACCTGTAATTATTTCAAGTATTTGCCTTGACAAACAACAATCGCGTGCTATACTTAAGCATTGTTGTGTTTACAAAAATAAACATCCCAAGAACCCCCGCAAATTAATGAACTTACAAAATTCTAGCCTGGCAACAACCAAGAAAGCTTTCAAGGAAAGCTGGCTTGCACTTAAAAACAATCGCGTTATTTTCATTCCTTTCTTAATCTTCGCGATTGTTGACCTGGTAAGCCTTTTCATCCTGTTTCTTGCCCCGCGCATGCCTTTACGGCTTGCACTTGGCCCGATAATCAGGACTATCTGGAGCGAAACGTTCCTTCATTACCCGGCTAACTTTATACTCCTGCAGAAACTTTCATTTCTTTCAAGGCTGGCCTTATCCGTCCTCATAGGCTCACTTCTCACCGGTATAGCAGTATCCATTATCCAAAGTATCTTTTACAAAAGGCCGGTTGAGCTGAAAAAATCTTTCTTAAGCGCGCTCAAAATATACTTCTCGCTTTTTTTGGTCACTCTTATTGTAACCGGGCTGTTTTATTTCACGGGGAAAGCGATGTCCTTCGTCCTTGCCAAATATTTCAGCCGGCACGCAAGGCTTTTGTTCATAGGCGCCAGAATCTGGTTTGGCCCGGTTTCTATGGCGCTCAATTTCTTAATCGCACTCTTCATACAAGCCCTCTTTATATACGCGATACCGCTACTGATAATCGAAAAAATGAAATTCAAGAAGGCTATCGCACGGTCATTTGTATTGCTGAAAAAATTATTCATACCCACTATTCTTTTAATCGGCCTGCCTATGCTCTTGTATATACCTATAATTGTAATGGAGTATAATACGGTCTTCTTAATCGAGAAATTCATCCCCGAAATAATCCTGGTAATATTAATGACAGGTATTATTATTAATTCCTTGCTCATAGACCCGCTTATTACCGCAGCAACCACGCTGTTGTATCTTAAGAAAAAGGAAGAAGGCCAACTCTAACGACCTATGAAAAAAACACTGCTTGTATTGCTTGCCTTAATCTTCATTACCGGCTGCGCTGACGACCAATATGCGATTGAAAGGCGTTACTGGTTCCTGAAGAAACAGGCAGAGAAAATATTCAACAACCCCGAAGCGTCCCCGCCAAGAGAACTCGAAACAATAGTTGCCAACCATTATAGTTTTATAAAGAAATACCCGAACAACGTTCTCTCGCTAAGGGCTAATTTTGACATCGCTTCTTTATATGCCGTTAAAAAAGAATTTGAAAAGGCAAGAGCGCACCTCAACTCGATGCGGGCACAATACAGCGCAAACCTCTCAATCAACGCTGATATAACCACTGCGATCGGCTCTACCTATGAAATAGAAGAGAAGTGGCCTCAGGCGCTTGAGCAATACAATAAGGTAATCAAAGAATACCCCTTAACGCCTACCGGCTTCTCAATACCGGTATATATTGCAAAATATTACGAACGGACTTATCAGCCTGACCGGGCAATTGCCACGTATCATCAGGCAATCGGGCATTACAAGGGCCTGATTGACAAACACCCCGGCACCCCCGTTGCGCTTAACGCCGGCCTTATGATTGCCGATTGCTACGGCAGCCTGGCTGACTGGTCAAATGCCGCAAAAACCCTGGAAGGCATACTTAAGGATTACAAAGATAAAGTAAACCTTGACGCCCTCATGATGAATACGGCATTATTGTACCTTGGCCAGTTAAAAGACGAATTCCGTGCAAAGGAATTGCTGCACACATTAGTCAATGACTATCCCAAGAGCAGGTACTCCGGCACTGCCAAGGCGATATTAAAAAAATTATCGAAACCGCAGGAATAGAAAGTAACGAGGTACGCAATGATTGAAACCTTCCTGAACAAAACTGAAAACAAAAAAGGCTCGGTAACCAGCTTCCTGCAGGATATCCTTAAAGAGATAATGTCTATTGTAGGGGCTGAATCAGGCTCCTTGTTTCTCTTTGACGCAGATACAAAAGAACTGATACTTGATGCATTTTATAACTCCGAAGAGCTCGGCATCAAAGAACTCAAGACAAAGCTCGGAGAGGGGATCGCAGGCCAGGTAGCCAACATCAAAAAGCCGGTCCTGGTCAAGGATATCGACACTGATGTCCGGTTCCAGCGCAACGGCTACAAGCACTACCGCACCAAATCCTTTATGTCTGTCCCGCTTTTCGGGCCGCACGGGTTAATCGGGCTTATGAACATAGCCGATAAATCTACGGGCGACTCCTTCACCGAAAAAGACCTTGAATGCGCAAACGCCCTGTGCAGGTATGCCTGCGTGATTGCCGATAACCTGCAGCAGTTTGAGAAGCTTAAAAAAGAACGCGAGGAACTCAACGAACACAAAAGGCTGCTTGAAAAATACGCATCCGTAGGAAAGCTTGCCGCAGGGGTCGTACATGAAGTAAACAACCCGCTTGACGGCATTATCCGTTACACCAATATACTGCTTAACCATATCAATAACGACTCGATTGCCAAAGAATACCTGCTTGAAATCAAAAAAGGCCTCAACAGGATTGCCCGCACCACCAGGTCGCTCCTTGAATTTTCTCACCAGGTAAATTCCGGCACTCCGAAAACAAAAAGCTACGCGGACCTGCATGAATTAATCAATGAGTCGGTTGACGTCTTCAAGAACAGGATCCAGGTCAACAACATAGAGATAAAGAAATATTTCTCTCGCGAGATGCCGAGGATAGCCGATTTTGGCTTAACGCACGTCTGCATCAATATGATAAAAAATGCCATTGACGCGATGCCTGAAGGCGGGACCCTGGAAATTGCAAGCGCAATTAAGGATGATGCGGTGCTGATAAGCTTCAAGGACACAGGTACCGGCATTCAGGAAGAAGTGAAGAAAGATATCTTTGAGCCCTTCTTCACCACTAAGAGCATAGATAAGGGGACAGGCCTTGGCCTTTCCATCTGCCTTGAAATAATTAACAAATACGGCGGCAACATTCATGTGGAAAGCGAACCCTTAAAGGGTACGGTTTTTACGCTCACAATCCCCAAAGCACACCTTGAAAATGCGCAATAATAACCAGCATATCCATATCATGGTCGTTGATGACGAGCCTCTGGTAAGGCGCTCGTTAAGCGAGTTCCTGACCATCGAAGGATTCGCGGTAAGCACCGCGCAGAACGGAAAAGAGGCGCTGGCGCTTTTAAAAGATTTTAACGCGGATATTTTAATCAGCGACATCAAGATGCCCGAACTTGACGGCATACGGCTTTTAAAAGAAATGAAGTCGCGCAACTATAACATCCCGGTGGTTTTTATGACCGGCTACGGCAGCGTTGAGAACGCGGTTGACGCGATGAAAGAAGGGGCGTACGACTACATTACCAAGCCTATTATCGATAACGAAATCAAGATCGTGATAGAGCGGCTGCTCAAAGAAAAAACCATTATTGAAGAAAATGCCTCGCTGAAAGAAAAGCTTGCCGCAACCCAGAGAAAGAGTTTTCACAATATCCTGGGCGAACATGAAAAGATGCAGAAAATTTATACCCTGATTGAAGCGATTTCCAACACCCGCTCAACCGTATTAATCAGAGGGGAGAGCGGCACCGGCAAGAGGATGATCGCCCACGCAATCCATAAATATAACGAACAGGAACGCGGCAAGCCGTTTGTCGAGGTAAGCTGCGGCGCTCTCACCGAAACCCTGCTTGAAAGCGAGCTTTTCGGCCATGTCAAAGGCTCATTCATCGGCGCAATCAAGGACAAGATCGGCCGCTTTGAGCTGGCTGACGGAGGAACCATTTTTCTCGATGAAATAGACGCCTTTTCGCCGGCATTGCAGGTGAAACTGCTGCGAGTTTTGCAGGACGGGGAACTTGAAAGAGTAGGGGATAATACTACGAAAAAGGTGGACGTGCGGGTAATCGCTGCCACTAACCAGAGCCTCGAGAAGCTCATCGAACAGGGCAAATTCAGGCAGGATTTATATTACCGGCTCAATATAATCTCAATGGAGATCCCTCCGCTAAGGGACCGCAAGAGCGATATCCCGCTTTTGATCGAAAGCTTCATAGAAAAGCATGCCGCACATTCAAAACGCAGGGTAAAAGAGATTACCAAGGACGCAGTAGAATTATTGATGAAATGCGACTGGCCGGGTAATGTCAGAGAGCTTGAGAATATCATTGAACGGGCAGTCATTTTAAGTAAAGGCGAATACATTACCCCGCAGGACCTTCCCGAGGAAATTCTGGGAATCAGGGAACGAAAAAGTGCCGCTGTGGCCGCTTCGGATGAAGGTAACGGAAACGGCTTTAAGCTTAAAGACGCCCTGAAAGAGCCGGAAAGGGACCTGCTTGTCAAGGCGCTCAATTCGGTGAATTGGAACCGTAATGAAGCAGCCGGCGTACTCGGCATAAACAGGACTACACTTTATAAAAAAATGGTGCGTTACGGCTTATTGAGTAAGAATGGAAAAAAGAATTAAGGGAGATGGTCCTAGCAAGCAATTAACTTTCAAAGAGTTAATTAATTTAAAAGAGTGGCAGAAGATCCAGGACAATTTCTCTGCCATTACGCAGATCGGTATCCGGACGTTAGACGGCGCGGGCCTGTCAGTTACTTCCCCCAGCGGGCAGCCGCGCCTCTGCACAGAAGTCATCAGGGACTTTGCCTTAAAAAAGAGGCTCTGCGATTGGTGTTTGCCGACGTTCTTAGGCGGCAATGCGGTGGTGGATAAAAACCTCGGTTTTTCCTGCCCCTTAGGCTTGAAGGTTTTTGTCGCTCCCCTGATAAATGAAGTCGAACACGTCATTGCCTATGTGGTCTTAGGCCCGGTATTCGTGGGGGCGCACAAAGTCAAGCCCGAATACAATGAATTCGCCAAACATTACAACCTTGACGTTGAAGAGCTCTTCAGCGCGCTTTCGGAAATCAGGCTTATTTCTTTCAACGGGATACAATCGCTGCTTGAGCTGATGCAGGATGTCGGGAATTATATTATTAAATCTTCGTATCAACACTTAACCATGGAGAAACCTATGGTGGTTATTGACCGGGAAAAGCTGAACCAGCTCTTAAAAGTATTTCTGGATGTGGCATTTCAGGTCAGCGGCGCTGACGTAGGCTCGGTTATGTTAATGAACAAGAGTACCCAGGAATTATCCATTCTTACCTCAAGAGGCATTCCGCAGGATATCGCAAGCGCAACCCGTGTCAAGGTCGGCGAAGGCATCTGCGGCACCGCGGCAAAGGAACGAACATCGTTCTTGATTGACGATAATATAAAAGATAACAGGATTAAGCGCTACCTTAACCGGCCGAGCCTGAAATCCTCGATGGTCCTGCCGATCAAGCTGCACGAAAACGTTTTAGGAGTCGTTAATCTCGGCGCCCTGCAGAAATCACCGGTGCAGTTCAACGACGCAGACCTGGCGATGATTAACCGCCTTATTGACCTGGTAGTAACAGCACTCCATTAGACGATAAATTAAAACTACCTGTCAAATCCTAAGCACTAAATCCTAAATTCTAAACAAGCCCCAAATCACAAATCCCAATGCCCTAAACGAATTCGTTTAGGATTTAAGACATTGGAATCTGTTTAGAATTTAGAGCTTAGAATTTAGAGTTTGCGGAATAGATTTATTTGCTCTTCTCAATAATTGCCCCAAAGATCTTCATTAATTCAGTAGTTTCTTGAATTAAAACCTGCCTGGCTGGTAAATTTTCTTGGCAAGGTTGACTTAATTTCAACCAGTAGTTGCTTTCTTTAGCTTCCTTCTTAGAAATTTTAACCCTCATTACAAAATCCCTTTTACTCAAAGATTCATTCGCTTCAATATAATTAGCTCCGATAGATCCCGCAGAGCGCATAAGCTGTCTTGCAATTTCTATATTCACTAAACTTTTTGGTAAGTTTTCTATATACTCAATAATGCTTTTAGTAAAGCTTAGTGTGCGTTCCTCTAGGTTATACAAGGCTGGTTTAGAATTTGTGATTTGGGACATTGTAATTTGTTTAGGGTTTAGGGCTTAGAAATTAGAATTTGTCTTACTGTAATTGACGTATTATTTCTACAAATCTAACTTAATTATTTGATAGAGAGGGCAGGTCAACGAATCCTGCGATATGGAGTAGCCGGAATCTTGAGCTCATCGCGGTACTTAGCTACGGTACGGCGGGCGACTTTGAGGTTGTGTTTTTCCTGGATTAACTTTACGACATCTTCGTCACTTAAAGGCTGGCGCTTGTCTTCCTCATCAATCAGTTCCTTAACTACTTTTTTAATAAAATTTGTGGATACGGCGGATTCGCCGCTCTGGCTATTCACGCTGCCTGAAAAAAGGTCCTTTAACGCAACAATTCCGCAAGGAGTCTTGGCAAATTTGTTCATAATCGTCCTGCAGACGGTTGTCTCATGGATCTTAAGCTCATTTGCCAGTTGGGCAAAAGTAAGGGGCTTTAAATGCGATAGCCCATGCCGGATTGCCTCTTCCTGGATCACGACAAGCCTCTCCATAACTCTTCGTAAGGTTGACTGCCTTTTGGTGACTGCCCTTAAAAGCTCCTGCGCATTACGCAGCTTCTGTTCAATGAATTCGCGGGCAGCGGCATCAAGGTTTTTCTTCTTAAGCATCTCCTTATAACGCCTGTTTATGACTATGGTAGGGACGTATTCATTATTAAGGGTCAATTCAAGCGCTTCGTCTTTTTCTTCGATAAGGACATCGGGGATAATCCTTTGCACCTCTTCAGCTGAATAATTTCGCCCTGGCTTGGGGTCAAGCTTTAGTATTTTTTGGATCAACGGCTCGATGACCTCAATAGGCTCTTTCAGCGATTTGGCAATAAGGCTGTAGTTCTTTTTTGCCACATCTTCAAGGTGAGATTCTACGATTTTAACCAAAAGAGGGCTATCCTGGCAGTTCCTTTTTAATTGCAGAATGAGGCACTCTTGAACAGTCCTTGCACCGACCCCTGCAGGCTCAAACTGTTGAATTAAACTAATAGCCTTTTCAACCTCCTCACAAGAAATATGCAACGCGGCTGCCAGCTCATCTACAGTAGCCTTCAGAAAGCCATTATCATCAATATTACCGATTATTTCGCTGCCTACCCGCAGATCTTCGTCAGAATTAGCAAACATACCAAGCTGCCTAAGCAGCACGTCTTGCAGGGTGGGCTTTTTTGACAGGATTTTATCTGATATATCCTCAAAAACGTCCTTTTTTTTGCTTTTGATGGCCCCTACAAGGCCGTTTTCCTCATCAGGAAGAGAGGAGGGAGGGGAAACAGTGACATCTTCTCCCAAACACTCTTCTTCCAGGCAAGGGTTGTTTAACAACTCTTCCTCAAGCAAATTTCTCAAATCAAGCGAGGAAATGGCAAGAATACGCAAAGATTGCCGCAATTCAGGAGCCATGACCTTTCGTAATTCAAGCTTCTGCCGTAAGTCCATAGCTGTAGTATAACATATCGAACTAGAAGGTCAATATCCCCGCTCACTCCGTTCGCGAGGATTAATTCGCACAGCAACTTATGTCAGTAAATACCCTGCTACGCTTCCATAAGTTGCGTGCTCATTAAGGTTGAGGTCGAGGCTAAGTAAGGTTAAGGTTGAGGCTTTAGGTAGCGTGTTTTTGCACCGTACGCCGTACGCAACACGCTGAGCGCATAACGCTTCCAGCACTCTATACTCTATATTACACTACATACTATCTTAAACTTGACAGATTATCTTCTAGCGAGTATACTAAGATTATGAGGAACCAATGAGAAAAGGATTTACGTTAGTAGAAATCATGATAGTGGTAGCCGTTATCGCGCTCTTGGCAACATTGGCGATACCTAACCTTTTACGCTCCAGAGTCAACGCAAACGAAGCCTCTGCGCAGGCAACCCTGAAGACCATCTCTACCGGATGCGAACAATACGCTGCTGCTAATGAAGGCGGCTACCCTACAGAGTTCGACGAATTACTAAACGCTACGCCGGCCTTCCTAAACGAAAACTATACCAACGGCACAAGAAACGGCTATAACTTCACCTGCGAGTTTGGAACCGGAGACGGATATACTTGCGATGCCCTGCCTGCCCAAATGAATTTTACCGGTACCAAAAGGTTCCGCGTCTCTACCGGCGCAGTAATGTCAACGTACTAATAGAAGTACCCGCCATAATTCCACTGCAGAACAATAATAGGTCAAGGTTGAGGCCCAGGTTAAGTATAAGGTTAAGGCCAAGGCTAAGGCCAAGGTAGCGCGTGTACACCGTACGCATAACGCTGAACGCACAACCTATCCCGTACTCGATACTCTATACACTATAACTCAATAATAAATCTACTTGACACGCCCGCCTTTCTGTGGATAATAATGAGTATGTACTCAAAATAACCAGGGCGTTAAAAGTAAGTAAGTTTAAGTAAATGGGCTTTCGACGAGCCCAAAAATACCATGAAACCACGCGGCAGGCCAAGAAAATACAGGATAGTAAAAAAAGACCCCAAAATAAGCCAATTTAGCCCAAGAGGAAGGCCCGGAAGGCCTGATGAAATTGAGCTAAAAATGGATGAATTTGAGGCTATCAGGCTGGCTGATTTAATGGGACTAAGACAGAAGGAAGCAGCCAAATCCATGAGAATATCCCAACAGACCTTTAGCAGGACCCTTAAGAAGGCAAGAAAAGCACTGGCAAGCGCCATTGTGGATGGAAGGATCATTAGGATCCAGGGAGGCCAGTATGTACTCAGTACGCGCCACGATTTGTCTCATATAGACGCCGCCAGACCGCAGCAAGCAGGCCAAAACATCTCAAAAATCACCTAAAAGCCTATCCTTATAGCCGTGCTCAACCCCCGAATAACCTATATCCTGAACTTCCTATAATATATCTTATGTTAACTTGAGCATACTTGAATAATATTAATTAACTGTATGTAATACAATAAGTTACGTTAATATGGTATTTTCCTGTGGAAAAGCCACTTTTAACTTACTCGGACTTACTTATGTTTTTTAAGGATTGCAGCGCTTAACAAATGATTAGTTTATTTAACAATAAACCAGGGCGGGCTTATATCCGGGGCATTCTCTTTGTTAGGCCTATAATTCCGGGGTAAATCGACCCTTCTCCGAAACGGCCATTAATTTTATCTATTGTTTTAAGTAAATCCTCCCTCCTTTTTTGCTCTTCAAATAAAGGAAGGTACCTATTAGGCAAAAGACCGCTGCAGGTTACTCCAAGCGCCCTTACCTTGGGCATCTTGGGTCCGATTTTAGCCATTATTTTAAGGCTTCTTTGGTAGATCTGGTAACCATCATTAGAACCTTCGTGAAAGGCCTTCTGAGCCCCTAGGTTGCCCATTTCAGGGCCATTTAACCATAGGTGCACAGTATCTGCCAGGAGGTTTTGAGCCCTTAAGCGTTGAGCAACCATTTCAGATAGCAACCTGACCCACGCCCTAATAAACCCCGGGGTTTGCGTTGCCCTGGGCAAGGTATAAGAATGGCCTACTGACTTAGGCCTTGATTCTTCTTCAGCAGGCTCAAAGCGTTCCTGAGAATGTAAAGACAGGTAAAGATTAAACCCATATTTGCCTAAATTTTGCTCAAGAAAATCGGCGCTTTTAAGATACAGGTCAAGGCAGGTTTTGACTCCTAAATCGCTTAAAATTTGCCCGGTTTTTTTGCCTACCCCGCAGATTTTGCCCACCGCTACCAGGTCTAATATTTCAGTTAAATTCGTATCAGTCAGGACAGCTATGCCGTTAGGCTTATTCAGCTTGGAAGCCAGCTTTGCTAAAAGCCAGTTCTTGGCTATGCCCACTGAAGCGGTAATGTGAAAATCTGCATATATTCTTTCCTGGATTTGACGAGCAAACTTTTGTGGCTCAACACTATCATTAATATCCATCTGGAACTCGTCAATTGAGGTATACGCCAGGCTGAAACCATAGCCTTCAAGCATCCGGAATATCTGCTCAGAAATCCATATATACCTCCCCTGCTGGGCAGGCACAAACTCTAAATTCGGGCATAATTGCAGGGCATCCCGGGAAGACATGCCGGAATCAATACCGTACGCCTTGGCCTCATAGCTAGCAGCGCAGACTACGGTATGCATCCTGTTATCGCGGGAACCGACTATAAGGGGTTTTTCTTTCAAGCGAGGGTTAATTGCCTGTTCAATGGAGGCAAAAAAGGCATCCATGTCGATGTGCAGGATCATTTCGTAGTAGTATTGAGTAAAATAAACTGTTCGCCAAATCCTAAATCCTAAACTCTAAATCCTAAACAAATTCCAAATCTCAATGTTTTAAATCCCAAACGAATTCGTTTAAAGCATTGGGATTTGTGATTTATGATTTGTTTAGAATTTATGATTTAGTGCTTAGGATTTAACTTATAACTTTATCTAATCGCCAACTTAGACTTACGCTGCTAAACGATATCTGATACAGGTCAAGGCCGGTACTTACCGAGAAACAATGAAGCGTTTCCTGACCGCGGCGCTCCTGCCAATAATAGGTAATTTCTTTTATTTTATATTTATTATTATTCCAGATAAAAAGGCGGGGATTTGCCCTGGTGTTCTTAAACCACACCAGCACTTCAATCCGCCGGCCTATGGCGGTTGAGCTTTTTTCTTCACCGGTTTCATGAATATGGCGGTCCCAGCGGGCCTTGGGGCTAAAACTACTGTAGGGCATCGTAGTAGTACAGAATAAAACAAACTATCTGGCAAATCCTAAACAAATAATACCAAATGCCTATTTTCAGGGTCTATGGTCTATGGACTATAGACTATCGACCCTGTTGGGATTTGAAGCATTATGATTTGTTTAGAATTTATGGTTTAGTGCTTAGGATTTGCCGTTACCTATTATATTATATATATCTTCTCACTATCGTCACCAATTTCCCTATCACCGTGAACTTACGATATATAGGCTGGTAGTTTTTATTCGCGGGTTCAAGGTAATACGCAGACCCCTTCTGCCTGAATATCTTTAACGTCACTTCATTATTCTCCATACGTGCTGCAATGATATCTTTATTATGGGCGGTTGGCTGCTTTTTGATGATGGCGATATCCCCCTCCATGATTCCTGCTTCGGCCATACTATCCCCTTTTATGCGCAAAGCGAATGTATCCTTCAGGGAGCGGCCGTAAAAAAAATCCCCCGGTTCAAGGTACCCTAAAATATCCTCATACGCTTCGTTGGGGCTGCCTGCAAAAATTGTGGATATTATGGGGATACGCGTGGGATTATCTCTTAATAATTCGATTGCGCGGGATTTATTATGCTGGCGCCTTACAAAACCCTTGGCTTGTAAAACCTTTAAATAATCCCTGACTGTGCCGGTTGAGGAAAATTTCAGCTTATGCGCGATTTCCCGGATTGTCGGCGGCATTCCCCCCTCTATCCTTTCACGGATAAATTGTAATACCTTTTCTTGCTTGGGGGTCAAATGCGGCTGCGTACTCATGAAATGATATTACCACACATTTGTGTGGTAGTCAAGGATTTATTAATGAGAGAAAGGACCGGTGTAGAATTCGTAGTGAGAAAAACTATCCAGCTATGTCAATTATAATAGGTTAAGGTCAAGGTTAAGGTTAAGGTCAAGGTTAAGGTTAAGGCCCAGAGAGGCCAAGGTCGAGCTTAAGGTAGGGACGAGTATGAAATATATAAAAGGGTTGGTTATTTTACTGATAAAGAATTCAATTCAGGGAACTCGATTCACTTATAAAAGATATCTGGCGGGGATTGAACAAACTGATTGCCGGATTCAGAATTTCGCTAACTTAACCTCAACCTCAACCTCAACCTCAGCCTTTCTTAACCTTGGCCTTTAGCCTTAACCTATTCTAGTGGAGTACTGTGATGACTCCGGTTGTCCCGGAACTTATAGCCAGCCTTTCTCAAGCCAATAATTATACTCTTCCTGCCAATCGTCCTTTCTAAGCCTGATTATCCGGGCAAAATGCAACTTACCCTGCTCTATGATTTCCATTTGCTGCGGATATGCCTTTTTCTCTTTTATATCTGCGGCGAACTTCTTGCCTAAGGCATAAGCTTCTTCTATTTTATCCTGCCCGAACTGCTGAAACGCAGAAATGCCTCCTGAATATTGCGCCCCGCAGGTATGCGCGTAGAACTTAATATAATCAAGAACTTCTTTATTCTGGCCGCTCCCTGAGGTAACAACCCCGGCTACATATTTTCCCAGGAGTCGCTTACAATGAATAAAATGCGCAGACCGGTCAAAGAGCGTTTTCATCGAGCCGGTCACCTGGTTTATATAGTTAGGCGATGCAAAGAGTATGCCATCTGCGCTAAGCATTTTCTCAAGAAGGAGTTGCACACCGTCTTTTATCGAGCAGCGCAAGACGCGCTTATGGCAGGCCTCGCAGTGTTTGCAGAAAAATATTTCAAAATCATCAAGATGCAGCACTTCGCAGGCAACCCCCTCTTCTTCTAGGCCGCGTGAGGCTTCTTTGGCTAAAAGATAAGTGCTGCTCTTTTCTTTGTGGGGGCTTGCCGATATCAACAACACCTTCATTTTATTGTTCTTTCTCTAACTTAAAATCGTATTCCCGTTTTTTTAAGTCCGGAAGATACTCGTTATTATTGGTCCCGCACCAGAAATAATGGAATTCTATCGGCTCTGCGGCGTTTTTATAGCCTTTCTTAGAAACACGCAGGATATATTGCCCCTTCACTTCCCTCCTGTCCTCAAACCAATCTTTGCGCCGGTTGCATATAACCGCAAGGGGGAATTCTACGGGCGTCCTTCCGTAAAGAATATTATTTATATACACCTCCGCATCCTTAGGCTCTGAGCTGACTTTTATGCGGAAGGTAAGGCTTGCCTCTTCTGTCCTTGGCGGGTCGACATAAGGGATACTGGCACATCCCGCAAGACAGGCTGCGAGAGAAAAAAATAAACCAAAACGAATTACTCGGCACACCTCCATTGGCTCCTCTGGCTTGTTTTGTTTCAAGCGGGCTTACTTGTAGCTACCCAGATGCAGCTTTGCGTTCTTCAGTTTCTCCAGGAAGTTGTCTTTTTTAAAATCGCGCAACCATTTTTTCATGATAATCCAGCCGCCGAAACGAATCACATCATTGCGCCACGGCCGGTACCATTTTCTCCAGCCTGACCTGATATTATGTAAAAAGAAAAGCAGCGCCGGGAAAGAACATATATTGAGCACGATTTTGAACATATGGTGAAATTGATAAAACCTTCCCATGATCTTCCTTACCGATAGTTGCATCTCTTCGGCCTTCATAGGCTCATCCGGTTCAAATAGCGGAAAGATACCGTCATAATACTCCCACCCTACA
>JAQUON010000025.1 GCA_028717045.1 Candidatus Omnitrophota bacterium
CCGAAGGCGCAGTGGATGCCTCCAACATGCTTAAGCCTGCCTTGGCACGGGGGATGTTGCGCTGTATCGGCGCAACCACCCTTGGTGAGTACCGTAAATATATTGAGAAAGACGCTGCCCTTGAGAGAAGGTTTGCGCCTATTTACGTTGACCAGCCAGGCGTTGAAGACGCTATCGCGATTCTTCGCGGACTGAAAGAACGTTATGAATTGTATCACGGTGTACGTATCAAAGACAGCGCACTCATTGCGGCCGCACAGCTTTCTTCCCGCTATATCACGGAACGGTTCCTGCCCGATAAAGCCATAGACCTTGTCGATGAAGCGGCAAGCCGCTTGCGGATGGAGATCGATTCAAAGCCGCAGGAACTCGATGAGATCGACCGTAAGATAATTCAGCTTGAAATCGAGCGCCAGGCGTTGAAGAAAGAAAAGGACAAAGCCTCGCTTGACCATTTGTCTGTCCTGGAAAAAGAATTGCTTGCACAGCGAAAGAAAAGCAGTGATATTTCTGAAAAATGGCAGAAGGAAAAGGGGCTGATTATTCAGGCGCGCGAAGTCAAAGAGCAAATCGAAACGGTCAGGAACCAGGAGAAAGAAGCGGAAAAGAAAGGCGAATTGGCAAAGGTTGCGGAAATACGGTATGGGATATTGCGCGAACTGGAAGAGAAGCTAAGGCAGCTAAACCAGACGCTTGCCGAGATGCAGAAAAAAGGGTCTCTGCTCAAGGAAGAGGTCGACGAAGACGATATTGCCCGCGTTGTTGCGAAATGGACATCTATACCGGTGACCAAGATCTTAGAAGGCGAAACGCAAAAACTTCTGAAAATGGAAGAACGGCTTAAAACCAGGGTTGTCGGGCAGGATGAGGCAGTGGAAGCCATCTCGGGCTGTATCCGGCGCTCCCGTTCAGGTTTGGGTGATGAAGCCAGGCCGATGGGGTCATTTATTTTTATGGGGCCCACCGGAGTAGGAAAAACAAAGCTGGCAAAGTCATTAGCTTGGTTTTTATTCGATGACGAAAAGGCCGTTATCAGGCTCGACATGTCGGAATATATGGAAAAATTCAGCACCTCCCGCCTTATCGGCGCGCCTCCGGGCTATGTTGGCTATGAAGAAGGCGGCCAGCTGACCGAACAGGTACGGCGCAGGCCCTTTGCGGTCGTACTCCTGGATGAGATCGAGAAAGCGCATCCGGATGTGTTTAACATCCTGCTGCAGATACTTGATGACGGCAGGCTCACTGATGGACAGGGTAGGACCGTGAATTTCAAGAATACGGTCATTATTATGACTTCAAATATCGGAGCGCAGCTCCTTCAGAGGCACGGCTCGATAGGTTTTAAAGAGCGCAGGGGCGAAGAAGCGTATCAGGATATTAAGGCGAAATTGATGGATGAGGTAAAACGCACCTTTAAGCCGGAGTTCATTAACCGTGTTGACGACATCATCATCTTTAATCCTCTTTCGCCCGAGAATATCCACGAGATAGTAGATATTGAACTTGAGCAAGTCAACAAAAAGTTAAGCCGGCAGGGGATATCCTTGGAAGTAGCCCCTGAAGTAAGGGCCTTTATCGGGCGGAATGGTTTTGATCCGCATTATGGGGCACGCCCGCTGAAGCGATTAATTCAGAGGAAGCTAGTGGACCCCCTGGCCGTACAGGTGCTCTCGGGGAAGGTTAAGCCGGGAGAGAAAGTGTGCACGAAACTTAAAGATAACGAAATCGTGTTTGCTTAATGTTGACAGAAACAAAGTTTCTGTGATACAATCGTGAAGTTATGGTGAAGATAGTCAATCAGGAGGACCGGCGTAACAAAGTTATGGCATTTACCGTCAACGCCTATATTGCTGGCGGACAGCCGGTAAGTTCCCAGGTGCTGGCCGAGCATTTTGGCTTAAGTTCTGCCACGATGCGCAACATACTGGCAGAGCTTGAGGAGGAGGGCTATTTCTATCATCCCCACACTTCTGCGGGGAGAGTGCCAACCAGGAAAGGCTACCGTTACTATGTCGATTTTCTTATGTCACAGCAAGAGCTTTCAGAAGACATAAAACTGGTGATCCTTGAGGGCTTGACCGGCAGCAAAAGGGCGCATTTTGATCTCGAAGAGCTGCTTGAAAAGACTTCCGATATTGTTGCGGAATTGACCCATTATACGTCTCTTGTATGGCTATCATCGCTAAAGGGGAGGATTTTCTTTAAGGGGCTGCGCAACATGGCGCGGCAGCCTGAATTTCGTGATGCGCAGAAACTTTCCCTTTTACTTGAGCTGCTGGAAGAAAGGACAAGGCTGCTTGCATTATTAAACCAGGAGTTCCAGGACCATTGCAAGGTGTATATCGGGGAGGAAATCGGCTGTTCTGTCGGAGAGGACTGTTCCTTGGTAGTTTCCGCATATCATAAGGGAAGACGCGACTCAGGCAGGCTTGCCGTATTGGGCCCGTTAAGGATGAGCTATGAGCAGACAGTCGCTACTTTAGCCTTTGTATCTTTTACGCTGAACAAGCTCCTTGAAGAAACGGATTATTAGAGATATGGAAAAAGAGAAGGAAAAAAGAGAAAATCACGAGCACAAAAAAGAAAGCGCGCAACACGACGCAGCGCAGGAAAAGACCGTTATCGTTAACGAGGTCGAATATAACCGGCTGAAAGAAGAAGCTGCCAAGGCTTCTGAATATTGGGACAGGCTTCTGCGGTTGCAGGCGGATTTTGAAAATACGCGTAAGCGGCTTGAGCGGGAAAGAGCGGATTTTATCCGTTTTGCAAACGAAGGCCTTATTTCGGAATTGCTCAATGTCCTTGATGACCTTGAGCGGGCTGTTGAGCTGGCCCAGACAAAGCACGAAGACCTCCCGGCGTTTTTAAAAGGCGTAGAGATGATATTGGCGCACCTGTATGAGCTATTGAAAAAAAACGGGGTCAAGCCGATTGAAGCGAAAGGCAAGCAATTTGATCCCCATTTTCACGAAGCAATGTTGCAGGTCCAAGACGGAGCTGTTGCGGAAAATTCAGTCGTTGAAGAATTACAAAAAGGTTATTTGTTGCACGATAGGGTGATAAGGACGGTAAAAGTCAAAGTCTCAAAGCAAGGTACCCAGGGAGAAAATAAATAATGGGTCGTAACTAATTTATTGTCCCTCGCTTCAACATTTGGCAATCTCTTCGAGATTTTCAAATGTGGGCTCGGGATCAATTCGCGCAAATAACTTACTTACACTTTTTAGTGTTCGTACGTTATGCGCTCATTGAAGGAGGGTAGTAAAAATGGCTAAAGTGATCGGAATTGATTTAGGGACGTCTAATTCGGCTGCTGCGGTTATGGAAGGCGGTAGGCCGGTTATTATCCCTTCTGCGGAGGGAGCAGGGGTTGCTTCGGGTAAGGCTTTTCCTTCTTTTGTGGCGTTCACCAAGGATGGACAGCGCTTAGTGGGAGAGCCGGCACGGCGCCAGGCAGCAGTAAATCCGGAAGGGACCATCTTTGCCGCAAAGCGCAAAATGGGGACCGACCATGCATTTAAGGTGTACGGAAAAGATTACACCCCGCAACAGATATCCGCGTTTATCCTTCAGAAGATTAAACAGGACGCGGAAGCATACCTGGGGGACAAGGTGGAAGAGGTAGTGATTACCTGCCCTGCGTATTTCAACGACAATCAGAGGACCGCCACCAAGGATGCAGGCGAAATCGCCGGTCTTAAGGTATTGCGCATCATCAATGAGCCTACTGCAGCCTGTCTTGCCTATGGGCTTGAGAAATCACAAAAAGAACAGAAGATCATGGTTTTTGACTTAGGCGGCGGGACGCTGGACGTTACTATTATGGAGATGGCGCAAGGCGTCTTTGAGGTAAAGTCAACATCCGGGGATACGCAGCTTGGCGGAACTGATATGGATAACGTGCTTATTGAGTACATTGCCAGCCAGTTTAAGAAAGAAAGCGGCATTGATTTGCGCAACGACAAAATGGCAATGCAGAGGTTACGCGAGGCAGCGGAAAAAGCCAAGGTTGAGCTTTCTTCAACGCTTACTACGGATGTCAACCTTCCCTTTATTACTGCCGACGCTTCAGGGCCAAAACATTTGACCATCTCAATTACCAGGGCAAAGCTTGAGGAGCTCGTTTCTCCGATTATTGAAAAATGCCGCCATCCCGTAGAGCAGGCACTTTCAGACGCAAAGGTCACCCCCCGCGATATAGACCGTATCATTATGGTTGGCGGGCCTACGCGCATGCCTATTGTCCAGAAATTCCTTGAGGATTATGTGGGCAAGAAGATTGAGCGCGGCATTGACCCCATGGAATGCGTGGCTTTGGGAGCAGCCATACAGGCAGCGATTATCAAAGGCGACATGAAGGATGTCCTGCTTCTTGACGTAACGCCTCTGTCGCTTGGGATTGAGACATTGGGAGGAGTTTTTACTAAACTCATCGAACGCAACACCACGGTCCCAACAAGAAAATCCCAGGTTTTCTCCACCGCTGCGGATAATCAGACAGCGGTTACTGTGCGCGTGCTTCAGGGCGAACGGCAGATGGCCGATGATAACGTTGAGCTGGGCAGGTTTGACCTGGTTGGAATACCTTCTGCCCCAAGGGGAGTCCCGCAGATAGAAGTTACCTTTGATATTGATGCCAACGGCATCGTGCACGTATCTGCGAAGGATTTGGGCACAGGCAAGGAGCAGTCCATAAGGATTACTGCGCCTAAAAAGCTCTCCAAGGACGAAATCGAGAAGATGGTCAAAGAAGCGGAGAAATTCGCCTCGGAAGACAAAAAGAAAAAAGAGGAAGTAGAAACCGTCAATCAGGCTGACAGCCTTATGTATGTAACGGAGAAGTCCCTTAAAGAATACGGCGATAAAATCAGCCAGGCAGAACGCGGCGAAATAGAATCCCGGCTCAATGATTTAAAGACCGCCATTAAGGACAAGAACGTTGACCGTATAAAGAAAGCGTCAGAGGAGCTTACCAAGGCTTCGCATAAACTTGCAGAAGAGGTATATAAGCAGGCATCCGCAAAGCAGCAAAAAGCAGGGCCGAAAGATGCGCAGCCAAAAGGCGAAGAGCCCCAGGAAGGCCCTTCCGGGGGAGGGGGCGGCGCAAAAGAAGAGGACATTATCGACGCCGAGTATAAGGAAGAGGACGATAAAAAATAACCTTAGGGGGCTACGGTTTAGGTCAAGGCTTAGGTCTAGTTAAATCCTAAGCACTAAATCCTAAATTCTAAACAAATCATAATGCTTCAAATCCCAACAGGGTCGATAGTCAATAGTCTATAGTCCATCGACCATAGACCCTGAAAATGGGCATTTGGTATTATTTGTTTAGGATTTCGGATTCGCCAAATAGTTTGTTCTTACGCAATACGCTATACTCACTACGAAAAAATGTCTACAAAGCGCGACTATTACGAAATATTGGGAATCCAGAAGAGCGCTACGCTTGAAGAGATAAAAAAGGCGTATCGCGAGCTGGCATTGCGCTATCATCCGGACCGCGTCCCTCAGGAGCAAAAAAAAGAGGCCGAAGAGAAATTTAAAGAGATCTCTGAAGCATACGCAGTATTGTCGGATTCCCAGAAACGGTCTCTTTATGACCAATACGGCCATTCGGGTATTGACCAGCGCTATGCATACGAAGATATATTTAAAGGAGCAGATTTTAGCAGTGTGTTCGAAGGGCTTGGGGATTTCGGGCTTGGAGGCGGCCTGTTCGACGAGATTTTTCAAGACTTAGGGTATGATATTTTTGGAAGCGGCTCTAGGGGCCGTTCCAGCCGCAGGAGGCGCGGCAGGGATTTACAGATAGCCGTTGCGGTTACGCTGGAGGAAGCAGCTGTAGGCGTTGAGAAAACAATCGCCGTGCCAAGGTATGAAATATGCCCTGTTTGTTCAGGCACGGGCGCAAAGCCGGGGACAAAGAAATCAGCCTGCCCGCAATGTAAAGGAGCAGGGCAGGTCGTTGTTTCAAGCGGTTTTTTCCATCTTTCTCAGTCATGCCCGCGCTGCGGGGGGCAGGGATCAGTCATACAGTCCCCGTGTAGTGAATGCCGCGGAGAAGGTAGGGTTAAGGTTACCCGCAGGATAAAAGTAAAAATTCCCAGAGGCGTGGATAACGGCTCGCACTTGAGGATCCGGGGAGAGGGGGAGAGCGGTGCTAATATAAGCGGCGATTTATACGTCATTATCGAAGTGAAGCCTCACCCTTTGTATCAGCGCCACGGCAACGATATAGTGGCGCAGAAAGAGGTAAGTTTGCCTATGGCTGCGCTGGGCGGAGAAACCGAGGTACAGACGCTTCACGGTAAAGTCAAAATGAAGATTCCTGCCGGGACGCAAAGCGGCAGCATATTTCGGATTAGGGGCAAGGGTATGCCGGACATACACGGCCGTGGGTTTGGGGATGAACTGGTGAAGGTCGAAGTTGTCATACCCGTAAATCTCAACGCGCAGCAACGCCGCCTTATGGAAGAATTTGCCCGCGCCAGCGGCGAAGATATGGGGCAAGCCGGCCAAGGTTTCGGCGAAAGAATCAAAAAGGTCTTTAAGTAGCCGCTCTACTGTAATAAAACATTGACAAACCGCAATATTTCTTTTATTCTTTAAAGTTACCGCAGATTTCATTCCGGGAACTCTGCCGGGACCTAAACAAGGGGAATCGACTATATGCCTACCTATGAATACGAATGCAGCCATTGCGCTCATCGCTTCGAGGTTTTCCAGAGTATCAGCGCAAAGCCCATAAAATCGTGCCCGAAATGCAAAAAGCCGGTTAAGCGCTTGATCGGTACGGGCTCAGGCATTATTTTTAAAGGCCCAGGCTTTTACGCCACCGATTACCGTAAGAAGACGAAGAACGACGAGGCCCCGAAACACAGGGAATGCCCTAAATCCAAAGAAGGTTGTAATGCCTGCCCACAGGCCCATCCATGACAGAAATAAAGCCCTTTCGCGCCATAGTATATAATCAGGCAATCGTCAAAGAACTATCCAAGGTGGTATGCCCCCCCTATGATGTTATTTCCCAAGCCAGGCAAAATTATTATCACGACGTAAGCCCCCATAATTTCATTCATATCCTTTTTGGCAAAGATGTCCCCGGAGAAGATAAGTACCGCCGGGCTGCCGAACTTTTTCAGAAATGGCAGAAGGAAAATATCCTGGTACAGGAAGAAAAGCCCTGTGTCTATTTTTACAGCCAGCAGTACAGGATTAGGGGAGAACAGAAAACCCGGTTCGGCTTGATTGCGGCAATGAGCCTTGACGAGAAGAAGTCCTGCGTATACGGCCACGAACATACGCGGCTTGAGCCGAAAACAGACCGGCTCCACCTCTTACGGAAAGTAAAAGCAAACTTAAGCCCAATATTTGTGCTTTTTTCCGACAAGAAACGAATTATCCAGAAATGTTGCGACTATATTCGGGACAGGGAGCCGTTTATAGAAATATCTGATGATGAGAAAACCGTGCACAGGGTCTGGAGGATAGAGTCGGATTCTTTGCTGGAAAAGATACAGCAGGCGATGCGCTCCGAAGATTCCTTTATTGCCGATGGCCATCACCGATATGAAGTGGCGCGCGTGTACAGGGAAGAGATGCTAAAAAAAAGTGAACCGCAGGGAGAAGGAAGAGAATTTAATTATCTGCTCTCGTATTTCACCAATGTCGAATCGCACGGGTTGAGCATTTTGCCGATACACCGCCTAATTACGCTTAGCCAGAAGGTAGAGTCGCTTACGCTGCTTGAGGGTTTAAAGGAGCATTTTCAGCTTGAGGAGATAAAGGATAAGGTGCGTTTTTTCTTCTTACTGCAAAAAGCCGGCAACACCGAACATGTGCTGGGGATGTATCTTGCGCATGCGTTTTATCTTTTACGGCTGAAAAATATCAAAATCCTTGATAAGCTGATGCCGGAAAAACCGGTTGAGTACCGCAGGCTCGATGTCTCTATTCTTAACAACATCGTATTCAATCAGATTATGTCTTTTACGCAGGAAGAAAAAGAACAAATCACTTACGGTATCGATCCCGATGAGTTCATACAGATGGTAGACACACACAAGCGCAACGTCGCATTTTTCCTTAATCCTGTGAAAGTACAGCAGATTATTGCGGTTGCGCTTAAGGGTGAGAAGATGCCGCCGAAATCTACTTATTTTTACCCCAAGTTGCTTTCAGGGCTTTTGGTGCATTCGCATCAGGAGTAATAAAGGATAGGCCGCATGGCGATTTTCGGTAAACCAAAATATACTATTGTACGGCTAAAGAAAAAGGAAATGCCGGACGGCTTATGGGTAAAGTGCGAAGAGTGTTCGCAGGTCCTCTTCAATAAAGCATTGGATGAAACGTTAAGGGTTTGTCCTAAGTGTAATTATCACTTTACCTTAGATGCCTACACAAGGATTAAGTTTCTTCTTGAAGAGGGGTCTTTTACTGAACACGATAAAGATATGCTTCCCTGCGATCCCTTGTCTTTCAAGGGGCCCAAGACATATAAAGAGAAGCTCATTCAGGACCAGTCAAATACGGGGCTTAATGAAGCCGCCGTGACAGGCGAAGGATTGCTGGAAGGCAACAAGGTCATTGTTGCGGTGACTGATTCACGGTTTATTATGGGCTCTATGGGGTCAGTAGTCGGAGAAAAAATAACCCGCGCTATTGAGACCGCTACGAAACGCAAGCTCCCCGTGATTATTATTTCCGGTTCAGGCGGCGGCGCCAGGATGTACGAAGGGATGTATAGCCTTATGCAGATGGCTAAGACCTCTGCGGCCCTCTATTATCACAGCCGCCAGAAACTTCCCTATATCTCTGTGCTTACTAATCCGACCATGGCAGGTGTAATGGCCTCTTTTGCGGGCTTAGGCGACGTCATCATTGCTGAACCCAAGGCATTAATCGGCTTTACGGGCCCTCGCGTTATTGAGCAGACTATTATGCAAAAACTCCCCGCAGGCTTTCAACGCTCAGAGTTTCTTCTTGCACACGGCTTGATAGATATGATTGTGGACCGCAGAAAATTAAAAACGACAATCGCAGAATTGCTCGATTTCTTAAGTTAGTGGTTGATTTTTCCGACAGTGGTTGTTATAATAACAAAATATACCGCCCACATCCTTTTTTAAGTGAAAGCAGAGGTATGCAATGGCACAGGTAAGCCTTAAGAATGTTTCGAAAATCTTTCCCAACGGCACTAAAGTCGTAGACGATCTGAGCTTGGGTGTTGAGAGCAAGGAATTCATGGTGCTGGTGGGCCCTTCTGGATGCGGCAAGTCCACCACGCTTCGTATGATTGCAGGGCTGGAAGAGATAAGCCGGGGGGATGTATATATCGGTAACCGTAAGGTAAACGATATCCCGGCTAAAGACCGCGATATCGCGATGGTCTTTCAGAATTATGCGCTTTATCCGCACATGACGGTATTTGAGAATATGGCGTTTGGCCTTAAATTAAGGCATTATCCCAGGAAAGAAATCATTCAGCGTGTCAATGAAGCTGCGGATATCTTGAGCATCAAGCACTTGCTTGGGCGCAAGCCCCGTGAGCTTTCCGGCGGCGAAAGGCAGCGCGTGGCTGTAGGAAGGGCGATTGTCCGAAAACCGCTGGCGTTCTTGTTCGATGAGCCGTTAAGCAACCTTGACGCGAAACTTAGGGTGCAGATGCGCACCGAGATCCATAAGCTGCACATACGGCTGCAGACCACGATTATTTATGTAACCCACGACCAGGTCGAAGCTATGACAATGGGCAACAGGATTGCGGTGATGCGGCAAGGCGTAATCCAACAGGTGGCTGACCCTATTGAAGTCTATGACCACCCGAGAAATAAATTCGTTGCCGGCTTCATCGGTTCCCCTCCGATGAATTTTTTACAGGGAAGGATTATTAAGAAAGACGGGCGCATGTATTTTGATGAGGGCAAACTCCAGGTAAAGCTCATTGAGGATATGTACCCAAAGCTGCTGTTGTATGTCGGCAAGCCGGTGATTCTAGGGATCCGGCCCGAAGATATTTACGATAAGCTTTTTGTTTCGGAGGCCCCTCCCGAAAACATCGTAAGGGTCAACTGCGAAGTATACGAACCCATGGGGTCAGAGGTATATCTTTATCTCAATACAGGAAAACACACGTTTATTGCTCGTGTTGGAGCGCACGATAGGCCGCAGGTAAATCAGGATATGGATCTGGTGTTTGACATGAGCAAGGTGCACTTTTTTGATAAAGATACCGAAGAAACGATCATCTAATTACAAGGTCTACTATAAAAATTTTCTCAGGTACCTGGAGAGAATTTTCCCCCTGCGAATAGTCTTTTTTACCCTCCTTTTTTTCGTATTGTACCTTCTTATCCCTTTGGCGCTGGCGTTTAATTACCGCACAATCCCCGTATTGGTACTTGCGGTTTTTTATGTAATCAATATCGCATTAGTAACCTATCTTTTTAAAGCCAATTCTGTCATACTCTCGCGGTTCGGCGCGCAGAATGAAAGCCTGCAGGAAGCCATTAATATCTTAACCGATCAGAATGTCAAAGAAGAGCAGAACGCGCTGGCGCTACGGGAGAAAATCGGCCGTTACAACACCCTTAAAAACATTATCGAGGATTTGAATGAGAATTTAAGCTTAGACTACGTAGCAAACAACCTTGCCAATATCACCTTTTCGCTCTTGGGCCGTAACAAAGGCTGCTGCCTTTTGTATCTTATGGATACCAAGAATCAGAAGCTTACCTTGTTTAAAACCAAAAAAGAGGAAAGTAGTCTTGTGATAAAGGCAAAGGAGGGGGATATATTTGATTATTGGGTATTGCGGCATACCAGCCCATTATATATTGAGGACATTAAAAAGGATTTTCGTTTTGACCTCGAGAAACTTAAGAGCCAAGACTTAAGGCCCATTGCGTCCCTTATCGCCGCCCCTTTTATAAGCGAAAACCAGTTCCTGGGGATATTGAGGCTGGATAGTCCGCAGCCACATTGTTATTCTCAGGATGATTTAAGGTTTTTGCTGACCATATCTGATATAGGGGCATTCGCTATTGAAAACGGCCAACTGTTTGCCAAAACCCAAAGCCTGGCGATACACGATGCCCTGACCTCGCTGTATACCAAATCATACCTCCTGGAACGCCTCAAAGAAGAGTGCAAGAGAAGCGTGCGCCAAAACAGGGTCTTTTCCTTTTTGATGCTCGATATCGATTACTTCAAGAATTACAACGACGAGTTCGGCCATACTGCGGGTGACATAGTCCTCAAAGGGCTTGCCCAGGAGCTTATAGATTATTTTTTTAAACACAATGCGATTATCGGGCGTTTCGGCGGGGAGGAGTTTTGCGTGATTCTTCCTGAAACGGACAAGAAAAAAGCAGTTGTCTATGCAGAGGAATTCCGCGCGCGCGTTCAGCAGAAGAAGGTATTACTAAGGAGGCAGGAAACTTCTATCACTGTCTCTATCGGTGTTGCCGCATACCCTGTTGATGCGGTTGATGAAATGGAGTTGATCTTAAAGGTCGACAGGGCGATGTATGAAGCAAAACGAAAAGGAAGGAACAGGGTAACGGCGTCAAGATAACGCAACGGCACGCAAACCTATACGATGATAGTCCTTACAAACACCCCTTCTTATGTCGCGCTCCTTTTTCTTTCCGTGTGGCTTTCCGTCTGGCTTAAGAAAATCTTGCACAGGAGCATTGCCTATATCGCCAAAAGGCACCAGCACTTTAAAAACGAATACGCCCTTCTGGTTGCTCACAACGACGCACTGAAGCAGAAAAACGCCGACTTAAAAAACGCACTTGAGAAGATTATTGCGTTATATGAGAACGCCAAACAAATATGCAAGTACCTTGAAGAGGAGAAGGTTTTCGCCGAATTCAAAAACCACCTTTATACACATATCGAAATCCGCGATTGCCAGTTTATTAAAGGGGAAATCGATATTTCAAAATTCAAGGGATATATCGTGCTGCCCCTTGAGATTAATAAAGCCGTCATAGGCTCTCTTGTGGCCGACGGCATACGTGATGTCGACAACGAAACATTCCAGATCTTAAGCCAGCAGTTCCTCTTGGCGATAAAGAGGGCAATCTTGTATCAAAAAGTGAATGAGCTGGCAATTACCGACGGCCTTACCCAGGTATTGAGCAGGAGGTACTGGTTTGAGCGGTTCAGCGAGGAACTTGAGCGCTCAAAAAAGCTGGGGCATACGCTTTCCTGCCTTATGATAGACATCGACCATTTTAAAGAATACAACGACCAATACGGCCACCTCGTAGGGGATAGTATACTCAAAGAGGTGTCCAGGACCATAAAAGAGAACATCAGAGAGATAGATATTATGGGTAGGTACGGAGGCGAAGAATTCTGTGTAGTCCTTACCGAAACAGAAAAAGAGGATGCCGGCTTTGTGGCAAACCGTATCTTGCAGGCAGTCCAGCAGCGCAAGATAGTGGCCTACGATGAAACATTTACGATAACCATAAGTATAGGGATAGCCATGTTCCCCGGGAATGCGCAGGAATGTAATGTATTGATAGACAAAGCAGACAAGGCCCTGTATGAAGCCAAAAGATCCGGGAGGAATAAGGTCTGTGCCTATCTTGGCGAATAATTATATGTTGCATTCGCAGGCGTTTTAATATACAATAAAAAAAATTTATGAAACGTAACATGATTATAGGCATAGATTTAGGCGGAACAAATTTAAAATTGGCTTTGACGGACAGGAATTTCCGGATTAAGGCCAGGCGGATGATTAGTACCGCCGGTTTTTTAAAGAAAGAAGATTTGATCGAAGGGATAGTAATTTCAGTTAACCGTATAATTGATGACAATGGTTTGCGAAAGAACCAGATCCTTGGCGTGGGGATAGGCTTACCGGGCCCGGTCGATTCAAAAAGCGGCTTTGTGCATTTCTTTCCTAATATTCCCGGCTGGAAGAATGTAAAGCTCAAAACCCTTCTTCAAAGAAAGCTCCGTCTGCCCGTATGTATTGATAATGACGCTAACCTTATGGCGTTAGCGGAACACGCTATCGGCGCTGCCAGAGGGATGCAAAATGCATTATGTGTTACGCTTGGCACCGGCGTAGGCGCAGGCCTTGTGTGCGCAGGCAAGCTTTATCGAGGCTCGACATATGCTGCGGGTGAAATTGGCCATGTCCCCCTAAACGAGAAAGGCCCGAAGTGCAATTGTGGCGGTATTGCCTGTCTTGAGGCATATATAGGGAATAAGCGCATTGCCAAGGCTGCAAAAGCCGCATTTAGAAAAGACATCTCGCTTGAAGAATTGAGCGCGCGCGCGAAAAAAGGCGACGCAAAGGCTATACGTATATGGCAGATGGTGGGCAGGTATTTGGGTTTAGCGCTTAGCGGGGCGGTAAACCTTCTTAACCTCGATGCGATTGTTATCGGCGGCGGAGTTGCGAATGCCGGCAGCAGTTTATTGAACGAGGCCAGGGCGGTAGTAAAGAAGAGGGCAATGAGTGTCCAGGCACGCCATGTAAAAATAGTCAAGGCCAGGCTCGGCAATGACGGCGGCATGTTGGGTGCAGCGATTCTCGCCCGGTCATATTCAGGGCGTGGCTGATATAAAGGAAATACGCAGGAGCGCATAATGAAGATTTTCATTGATAGTGCCAATATAGAAGAGATAAAAGAAGCGGATTCGCTGGGGGTGATTGACGGAGTAACTACTAATCCCAGCCTGATTGCAAAGGAAAAACGGCCTGCCCTTGCATTGCTTAAAGAAATTTGCGGAGTTGTGCACGGCCCGGTAAGCGCTGAGGTAATCAGCCTCGATGCGCAAGGCATGATAGAAGAAGCACGGCAGCTTTCGAAAATCGCTTCCAATATCGTAGTGAAGATTCCGCTTATAAAAGAAGGTATTAAGGCGGTGAGGGTTTTGTCCGCAGAAGGCATTAAGACAAATGTGACCCTTTGTTTTTCCCTGCCCCAGGCCATTCTTGTTGCAAAGGCACAGGCAGACTATGTGTCTGCCTTTGTAGGCAGGCTCGATGATGCGGCGCATAACGGCATGGATTTGATCCGTGACATTACACAAGTCTACTCTAATTACCGTTTTAAGACAAAGGTGATCGTTGCTTCCGTACGTAACATGCTTCACGTTGTGGAAGCGGCGAAGATCGGCGCAGATATTGCAACTATTCCTTTCGCCGTGATCGAACAGCTTCTTAAGCACCCCCTGACCGATATCGGAGTGGAGAGGTTTCTCCAGGATTATAAGAAAATACCTACAGTTTAACAGAGTGTCCATATGATAGATCAGAAGGCAAACTATTTTCTTATTGTTACACTGTGCA
>JAQUON010000026.1 GCA_028717045.1 Candidatus Omnitrophota bacterium
ATTGCGGGCCAGGTCATTATCGGTTTTGATAAGGAAAGAATAACCAAGGCGCTGGGCTTAGCGCCGTAGCGGGCAGGGCTATGCGGCAACAGGAAAATCCTTTGTTTTAAAGGCATAAATTTGATATAATTTTCCCCTAGCCTTTACACACACTACCGGCAGGAAAATAGCGGACATATGAGAACAATCAAGGAAATAAACGAAAAGATAAAAAAGGGCCAGGTCGTCGTTGCAACTGCCGAAGAAATCATTGAACTGGCCGGGAAAAAAGGCATTAAAAAAGCGGCCCAGGAAGTAGATGTGGTGACCACCGGGACATTCGGCCCAATGTGTTCTTCGGGCGCGTATTTTAATATCGGCCACTCAAAACCCCGGGTCAAGCTGGGAGGCGGGGTATGTAAATTTAATGATGTGCCTGCGTATACCGGGTTTGCCGCTATGGATGTGTACCTGGGTGCGACTGCGCTTCCCGATGACGACCCGCGCAATAAAATCTATCCCGGAGAATTCCGCTACGGAGGAGGCCACGTCATTCAAGAGCTGCTGGAAGGAAAAGATGTGCGGCTTGAAGTTGTTGCCTACGGCACCGATTGCTATCCCCGCAAGAAACTGGAAACATTGATCAGGCTGCAGGATTTAAACGAAGCGGTGCTGTTTAATATAAGGAATTGTTATCAGAATTATAACGTTGCGGTTAATCTTTCGGAAAAGATCATTTACACCTATATGGGCGTACTCATGCCGCGCTTGGGCAATGCGAATTATTGTTCGGCAGGCCAGCTGTCCCCGCTTTTAAAAGACCCTTATTATAAGACGGTCGGCATCGGCACCAAGATCTTTTTAGGCGGCGGCATAGGGTATGTCGCATGGCATGGCACGCAACATAACCCTTCGGTCAAGAGAAAGCCCAATGGCGTACCGGCAGTCCCGTCAGGGACATTGGCGGTGATAGGCGATTTAAAACAGATGAAGGCAGAGTGGCTGCGGGGCACCAGCATGGTCGGCTACGGCACGACACTGACCGTTGGAATAGGGGTACCTATCCCCATCCTGAATGAAGAAATTGCGCAGCAGGTTGCAGTCAAGGATGAAGACCTCTATGCGCCTATAGTAGATTACAGCCAGAACTATCCGCAGTGTATACCGGGGGCGCTGGGGGAAGTGAGTTATGCCCAGCTAAAATCCGGGAAGATTAAGGTAGAAGGGAAGGCCGTTCCTACAGGAGCGCTTTCCAGCTATGCGAAGGCAAAAGAGATAGCGGAGGAATTGAAATCCTGGATCCAGAAAAGGGATTTTATCTTGAGCGAGCCTGTTGCGTTATTGCCGGGCGCTGAATCCGGTTATAGTTTTAAGCCTCTACACGAGAGGCCGGTTACATAGTTTGACAGGAGGGCGCGTTGGAAGGCTATAGCAATAAATTAATGGAATATTTTCTGCATCCCCGCAATGTGGGAGAGATCGAGAACCCCAGCGGAAAAGGCCGCGTAGGCAATGTGGTCTGCGGAGATATTATGGAGCTTTACATCAAGGTTGAGAATAATATTATCACGGATGCAAAATTTAAGACTTTAGGGTGCGGGGCGGCAATAGCGACTTCGTCTATCGTAACTGAAATGGTGAAGGGCAAGACCCGCGACGAGGCGCTTAAGGTTTCCAATAAGGCGGTAGTCGAGGCACTGGGCGGCCTGCCGCAGCATAAACTTCATTGTTCTGTATTGGCAGAACAGGCGTTGAAGGCAGCCATAGAGGATTATAAAACGAAACAGGCAGGAGGCTAAGGCCTAAATGATTTCCAAGCGTATAGTATTGCATTTTCCGCAGCGCGTCGCAGAAAAGCCGATTGTATATAAATTAGTCAAGGAATACGACCTTACCTTTAATATCCTGAAGGCCTATGTGACGCCCCAGGAAGAAGGCCTGATGGTAATGGAATTGAGCGGCAAGCAGGATGATTTCAAAAAAGGCATCGAGTACCTGCAGGCATCCGGGGTCAAGATCCAGCCTTTAAGCGAAGACGTGATCCGCAATGAAGCTAAGTGCACGGATTGCGGGGCGTGTGTGCCGGTATGCCCTACGCAGGCGCTGGTCGTAGACCCCCTTACCCGCAAGGTGCACTTTTACGACAACAAATGCGTTGCCTGTGAATTGTGCGTCAAGATCTGCCCCACAAAAGCAATGGAGATCCATTTTTAATATGGAAGGCCCAAAAGTATACCTTGATTATGCGGCAACCACACCGACTGACCCGGCAGTCATTGCGGCTATGCAGCCGTATTTCTTCGACGTCTTCGGCAACCCTTCAAGCATCCATTCGTTCGGGCAGGCAGCCAAGAAAGGGATCGAAGACGCGCGGCAGGCACTCGCCTCGTTTTTAGGGGCAAAACCTTCTGAAATCATCTTTACCTCCGGAGGCTCCGAGTCAAACAATATGAGCCTTTTTGGCGTCGTATCCGCAAACGAAAAAAAAGGCAACCATATTATTATTACTGCCATCGAGCACCATGCCGTCCTTGAGCCGGCTAAATTCCTCCAGAAGCAAGGCGTTGAGGTAACATGCGTCAAAGTAAGTAAGGAAGGGCTGGTTGATCCTTCCGATATCAAAAAGGCGATCACTTCCAAGACCATCCTTATTTCGGTAATGCACGCCAACAATGAAATCGGCACCATCCAGCCTATCGCCGAGATAGGCAGGATTGCCAGGAAAAAAGGGATTTATTTTCACAGCGACGCAGTCCAGACCGTAGGCCATATACCGGTTAAGGTAGATGAGCTTAATGTAGACCTGCTATCCCTGTCTGCGCATAAGTTCTACGGTCCTAAGGGAGTGGGTGCCTTGTATGTCAGAAAAGGAACGCGCATCGGCACTTACCTCTACGGTGGCGATCAGGAAGACGGCAGGCGCGCCTCTACCCATAACACATCCGGCATTGTCGGCCTTGGCAAGGCAATAGAATTGTGCCAGCAACAAATGGATGCGGAAGCCAAACTGCAGATTCAGTTGCGCGACGCCCTCATTAAGGAAATCCCCGAGAAAGTGCCAGAGGTGGTGCTCAACGGCCATCCGACGCAAAGGCTTCCCAATAACGTTAATTTTTCCATACGCTATATTGAAGGAGAGTCCTTGCTCCTTAATCTGGATATGCTGGGCATTGCTGCCTCGACCGGCTCGGCATGCACGTCAACGTCGCTTGAGCCTTCGCATGTGCTTTTGGCTATCGGGCTGCCGCATGAGCTCGCCCACGGTTCGTTAAGGCTGACACTGGGGCGCTGGAGTAAGAAATCGGATATAGAGCAGCTTTTGCGCTACCTTCCTGAAATCGTTGGAAAACTACGCGCCATGTCCCCTCTCTACCATAAGAAATAATGCGCAGAAATAAAACAGCTTCGCCTACACTCCCTGCCTTAGGCAAAATCACTCCTGAATTTTTCACTAAAATCATTTATCCCCGGCTTGGCGCCAAAGACCGTGCTGTGCTGGTTGCGCCGCAGCACGGGGTTGATTTTGGGGTGATTGAACTAGGTAAAGAGGTAGTGGTGCTGTCCACCGACCCTTTTTATATCGCCCGGGACTTAGGGATCGAAAAGGCCGCATGGTTTGCAGTCCATATCATTGCCAGCGACGTCGCAGTGAGCGGCATCCGGCCGCGGTTCTTATCGGTCGACCTTAACCTTCCCCCGGAAATCACCGAGCAGGAATTAATACGGTTATGGAGCGTAGTGCACAGCGAATGCCGCTTGCTGGGCATCAATGTAGTCACCGGTCATACTGCCCGGTATGCCGGCTGTAACTATCCTATGGTGGGGGGCGCTACTATGATCGGTGTCGGCGCAAGAAAAGAATTAATCATCCCTCATGCCCGGCCAGGAGACCTTATTGTGGTCTCAAAAGGCCCGGCTATTGAAACCACCGGGCTTATGGCCGCATATTTCCCCCGGTTTCTTAGAAACCGTTACGGCAGTTCTTTCGTGAAGGATGCGCAGGATGTCTATTATCAGATGTCCACTGTCAAAGACGCCCAGATTGCTGCTTCCGTGGGAGGCGTGCAGGCAATGCATGATGCGACCGAATGCGGCATATTGGGCGGTTTATACGAAATGGCCCTGCATTGCCGTGTAGGTATGCGTATCTATTTAGACAACATAGTTGTCCAGGAGGCAGTGCGTAAAACCTGCGCGTGTTTTGATATTGACCTTTTTTGTACAATCAGCGAGGGTACTCTGCTTGCTATAGTTAAAAAACAGCGCGCGCATGCAGTGGTGAAGGCGCTCAAGGCCCATGCCATACCCGCCAGTATTGCCGGTGAAATAGTCCCTCGCAAAGAAGGGATCTATACGCATGAAGGCGGGCGTAAAAAGAAATTAGTCCATCCGCGCATAGACCCGTTCTGGCAGAAATTCGAAGAATACCTCAAAAAAACCAATGCAGGATAAAATCATCGCGTTTTTAAAAGAAAAACAAGGCTATGTGTCGGGAGACCAGCTTGCCCACAGGCTTAAGGTCAGCAGGCAGGCGCTCTGGAAGCACGTGCAGGAGCTGCGGGATGCCGGATACGAAATTGTGGCAATCCCTCATCTAGGGTATCAGCTTATTTCTGTGCCTGACAGGCTTTTTCCGCAAGAGGTAAGCGTTGGCCTGCACACGCGCTGCATCGGCAAAAAGATATATTATTTTGACAAGCTTTCTTCAACTATGGATAAGGCCATGCAGCTTGGTTTTGAGAATGCCCCGGAAGGCACCGTAGTCATCGCCGAATCGCAAAGCTACGGCAGGGGAAGGATGGGGCGGGCCTGGGCTTCTCCGAAATATAAAGGCATATACCTTTCTTTGATTATCAAACCCAACATTATCCCTTCGCAAACACCGCTTTTAACGCTTATGACCGCCGTATGCGTATGTGAAGCAATAAAACACACAACCGGCCTTCAGGCACAAATCAAATGGCCTAATGATATCCTTCTCTCACACCGTAAGGTTGCCGGCATCTTAACCGAATTGAAGGCAGAGCTCGATGCGGTATCGTTTGTCCTTATCGGGATAGGCGTAAATGTCAACAGCGAAAAGGGCGCATTGCCCGAAGGCGCTACCTCGCTGAAAGAGCAGCTTAAAACCGCTGTCAGCCGCCTGGAACTGCTTACATGCCTCCTGGAAAGCTTTGAGGAGCACTATTTCCTTTTTAAAAAAGAAGGCCCGGACCCGATTCTTGCGCGCTGGCGTGCGTATGCGCTGACCTTAGGCAGGAGGGTAAAGGTCGTGTACCAAAAAAGGCACATCGAAGGAGAGGCGCTTGATATTGATAGCGACGGAGGCCTCCTGGTCCGTAACGACGCGGGGCTCATAGACAAAGTGACTGCGGGTGACCTGATACACTGCCGTTAGTACCTAATGTAAACTTATAAATTTTATCTGGTTGACAATTAACCCGGCATTGCATATAATAAATGCCGGGTATTTTTTTAAATCAAAAAGCCGCCCTGCATGCATTACCGTATAAAGAAGAGACTTACTTTTTTCCTTGCGTTTGCGTGTTTCTTGCCCCGCATTGCCTTTGCCGATGACTCCTATACCCTCCAGAAAATCGTCATAACCCCCAGGCAGGATATGTTTGATGCGTTTTTCCCCGCATCCCAGAAGAATACGGTTGATGCCGCTATGGCGGGCTCAGCGCACGGAGGCTATTTTACGGAATTGCTGAACAGGATAGAAGGGCTGGATGTGCGCAGCCGCGGCGCATACGGCATCCAGTCAGACATATCGTTAAGAGGCTCTACCTATGAGCAGGCAGGGATACTCATTGACGGCCTGCGTGTCAACGACCCGCAGACCGGACATTTTAATCTGGATCTGCCCCTTACCGCCTTTGACGTTGAAAGGGTCGAGGTGCACAAGGATGCAAGCTCTTCTCTCTATGGTACCGGGGCCTTGGCAGGAAGCATCAATTTCGTCACCAAGAAGCCGGTTAAAAAAGAATCGCATCTTGCTGCGACGTTCGGAGAGCATGCGCTCTTCGGTCAGGCATTTTCATTGTCTTACCCTGGCGAGGGCCTTTGCGGCAGGCTCTCCTTTGACCATTCGGTTTCAAGCGGCTCAAGGCCTAATACCGATTTCAAGAATTCCATTGCCTCGCTCTACGCCGTCAAGGAATGGGATGAGTGTACCCAGGACCTCCTCTTGGGTTACCAAAAAAAAGATTTTGGCGCTGACAGCTTCTATTCTAACCTGTTCCCCGAAGAAGAAGAACACACCGAGACCCTGTTCTTGCGCTCTGGCCTGGATAACCAGCTGTATTCGGGGCAATTGCACAATAGTATATTTTTAAGAAAACACCGCGACAAGTTTATCTTAAGGAGAAATAGCCCTACCTCGGTCAATTATCACACGACCTATGTCTATGGCCTAAATTCTAGGTACGCGGTTGCCGTACCTTTCGGCGACCTGCTCTTTGGCGGCGATATAGGCAGGGATGAAATATACTCGACAAACTTAGGTACGCATACACGCTTGTTCAACGCCGGCCTTGTAGGCATCCATCGCGAGATTAACGACGCATTAGATATGCACGCAACCGCGCGGCTGGATCATTATCAACAATGGCCACAGCAGCCGTCATATAACCTCGGGTTTGGGTATTGGGCGGCCAAACACAGGGCATTAGTGAAAGGCGAAGTAGGCAGGGGGTTTAGGATCCCCACGTTCACCGAACTCTATTATTCCGATGCCGCAAATAAAGGGAATGCAGAGTTAAAGGCAGAGAAGTCGGATAATTTTTCGTTGGGGATTGGCTGGTATGATGCGCCTTTTGAAGTTGAGCTTAACGGATTCGTAAGGAACGGCCGTAATCTCATCGATTGGACGCGCGCTACTTCTGCGCAGGTCTGGCAGGCGACAAACCTGGGTAAGGCACAGTTTAGGGGCGCAGAGCTTGGATTGAAGCTAAAGCCTTCTTTCCAGTATATAGGAACAAGGTTAGAGGAGGTTACGGCATCTTTTGCATTTCAGGAAGCGCGCCATAAGACGGCAGGTTTTCAGTCAAAATACGCCCTCGATATAGCAACACAGCAATGGTTTTTAGGCATACGCCAGCGCATCTGCGGCTTAGGCCTGCGTTGGCAGCTCTCGTATATAGAGCGTAAATTTGGCGAGACATATTTCGTAGGGAATGCCTATGTGTCAAAAAAGATATCCCGCAACGGCTTTACCTTGGAGCCTTTCTTGGCCGTTGAAAATTTTTCCGATACCGACTATTCAGAGGTCGCAGGGGTCTTGCAGCCGGCACGGTGGATAAAATGGGGCTTGCGCTGCGATTGGTAAGGCAGGATAAAAATGTTGAATTTTTCGGTTTTCAGGATATAATACATTGCGTAGCGCGCTACGCACTTCTTAAAAAAAAGGAGCCGCTGTGTTTTTTCATACGGTACTATTCGAAATCAAGCCACGCGAGGTCCTGGATTACCGCAGGGATAGCAAGATGTGGGCACGCCATGCAAAACAGGCGAAAGGCTTTATCAATTATTTCACCATGAAAAGAAGCGATGCCAGCAACCAGTATGCCTCCGTATACCAATGGAGGACCAAAAAGGACCATGAGCGGTTCATGCAGAAATTGCATGACTGGCTGGTCTCTCAATCCAAGGCCAAGGTAAAGGTGCTTGGTTATTATCAGCTGCAGACTATTGACCGGGTGCGTAACGGCAGCGCCTGACCAGTCCCCTTATTCTTATTTCGCAAGCCCTCCTTTTTAAAATATCAAATTATGTTATAATGAGGCATTATGAAAAAACGTGTTGTGGTGGCAATGAGCGGAGGAGTTGATTCTTCGGTAGCTGCTGCGTTACTGGTAACGCAGGGATACGAGGTTATCGGCATTACCATGTGTTTCAATATCGCCGATTCTGCAAGGAAAAAACCGGCGTGTTGCGGGCTGCAGGGGATAGAAGACGCACGCAGGGTCGCGCATGCCCTAGGCATAAGGCATTATGTATTGAATTTTAAAGCCGCCTTGCAGGATAAGGTCATAGACGATTTTTGCAACGAGTACTTCCGCGGCAGGACCCCTAACCCTTGCATACGCTGCAACCAATACCTTAAATTCGGAGCGCTTTTAAAGAAGGCCATATCGTTTGACGCTTCGTTCCTTGCAACAGGCCATTATGCGCGCATACAAAAGAGCCGAAGCAGCACATCAGGCAGATACGAGTACCTGCTTAAAAAAGCAAAGGACCTGCGCAAAGACCAATCCTATTTCCTCTATCGCCTGAACCAGCAGCAGCTTTCAAGGCTGCTTTTTCCTTTGGGCGGCTATACTAAAGAAGAAGCGCGCTCACTCGCTAAAGGCTACGGGCTTAGCGTTGCAGGCAAGCGTGCGAGCCAGGAAATATGCTTTCTTCCCGGTGATTACCGCGTATTTTTACGGGGCCGAGCCGTAGATAGGATTAAGCCGGGGCCTATTGTGGATACGGCAGGCAATGTGCGCGGCCTCCATAAAGGAATTGCGTTATATACTATCGGGCAGCGCCAGGGCCTCGGCATTGCTGCAGGATACCCTCTTTTTGTTACTGCATTGCGGCCGGACACAAACACGGTGGTGGTCGGCAGGAAAGAAGAAGCCTTCCGGAAGGAATGCGTGCTTAAAGACCTACATTGTATCGGCACGCAGCTGAAAAATAAGATTGTGGTAAGAGTGAGGATACGCTATAATCACAAAGAGGAACCGGCCTGTGTGACGATTGAAAACAAGAAGGCCAGGGTCGTATTCAAGAAGCCTCAATTTGCCATCACGCCCGGCCAGTCCGCGGTATTTTACGACAGGGATACCGTGATAGGCGGCGGCATTATCCAGGAAGCGGTAGCATGATAATGAGCAACATATCGTTTGCGAACCTCGAAGAAAAAATAAAATTGCTCAAAAAACAGCGCAAGGCGGTAATACTTGTCCATAATTACCAACTGCCCGAAGTCCAGGATGTCGCTGATTTCAGGGGCGATTCGCTGGAGCTTAGCCGTATAGCCGCAAAGACCGACGCAAAGGTGATCGTGTTTTGCGGCGTCCATTTTATGGCTGAGACCGCCTCGATCCTGTGCCCGGACAAGCAGGTGGTTATGCCGGATATACATTCCGGCTGCCCTATGGCCGGCATGATGACCGCACTGCAGCTGAAGAAATTAAAAAAAGACCACCCTGACGCAATCGCAGTAGGCTATGTGAATACCTCCGCCGAAGTAAAGGCAGAGCTCGATGTGTGCTGTACCTCAACCAATGCCGTTTCGGTCGTGAACGCAATCATGCGTGATTACGAAAACGGCGGCAGGAGGTTCGGAAAGAAAAAAGAGATTATTTTTGTCCCCGATAAATACCTCGCCGACTATGTGTCCCGGCGCACAGGCAAAAAGCTCATTGCCTGGAACGGGTTCTGCCCCACCCACGTGAAAATGCTGCCGGAAGACGTAAAAAGGGAAAAGCGCTTCCATCCGAAAGCAAAAGTCATGGTGCATCCGGAATGCCTTCCTTCGGTAGTGGACATGGCCGATGCAGTGCTTTCTACCAGCCAGATGGTGAAGTTTGCCAAAGAAAGCGATGCCAGGGAATTCATCGTAGGTACTGAAGTAGGCTTGATATACCGCCTCAAACAGGATAATCCGGGGAAAGAGTTTTATCCACTTTCCGAAAGGGCTGTCTGCCCCAACATGAAGAGGACCACCCAGGAGAAGATACTCTGGGCCTTGGAGGAATTAAAGACCGAGGTAAGGGTATCTGAAGGGATACGCCGGAAAGCCAAAAAGGCAATAGACGCAATGCTTTCTATTATCTAACGATGATCAAACTTTCACCCAGCAGCCTGAACCTTTTTCTTGATTGCCCCCGCTGTTTCTGGCTTTATGTGAACAAGGGCGTCAAAAGGCCCGGCCCGCCGGTAGCTACCATTACTTCGGGGCTTGACCGCGTAGTCAAGGAATACTTTAACCTCTTCCGAAGCACACAGGGCCTGCCGCCTTTCCTCGAAGGCAAGGTGCCCGGGAAATTAATGGCAAGGCTTCCTTACAGGGGGTGGTTTGAATTTACCGACGAGTCAAACGACGCAAAACTGGGCGGCTACCTTGATGAATGTATAGAAGTGGAAAAGGGCTTCTACGCGGCATTAGACCATAAGACGAGGGGGTCTGTGCCGGATACCGTCCATGAGGCATACCAGCTCCAGATGGACGTGTATACTTTCCTATTGGAAAAGAATCAACTGCCCACACATAGGAAGGCGTACCTGGTGTATTACATCCCGCAGAAAATGCTCCCCAAAGGGGAATTTCAATTTGAAACATCCGTAAAGGAAATTACGACAGACCCTGGCCGCGCCCAAGAGGTATTCCGCAGGGCGGTAGCATTGTTGCACGGTCCTGTGCCGGCAGCCGGGGATGAGTGCGAATTTTGTAAATGGGCGCTTACTACAGTTGGCGATGAACATACCGGTAGTATACCAAGATAAGTGGCTTATGGTTGTGGATAAGCCGTCCGGCCTCTTAGTGATTCCTACGCCCAGGAACGAAGCGCGCACATTAACGAGCATACTCAACAGCGACGCAAAGGCAAAAGGCCTGGCATACCGGCTGCACCCGTGCCATCGGCTTGACCGGGATACCTCGGGGTTAGTGATATATGCGAAAGGCAAATCCTTCCAGCAGGCGATGATGCGCATGTTTAAGGAAAAGAAAATCAAAAAGACCTACCTTGGCTTTGTGCAGGGGGCATTGGCTAAGGCGCACGGCCGCATCAGCTATCCTATCGACTCCCAGCCCTCATCCACTGAATACCGCACGATTAAGGCATGCAAGGATTTCACGGTCGTTGCAATTATGCCGGAAACCGGCAGGAAGAACCAGATCAGGATACATTTTAAGCGCATCGGCCATCCGCTGGTCGGGGAGCGCAGGTTTGCATTCAGGAAAGACTTTGCCATAAAAGCCAAGAGGCTCTGCCTGCATGCGCAGCAGCTTGTATTCAGGCACCCGGTAACCGGTCAAGAGGTACGTGTTAAGTCTGCGTTGCCGGAATATTTTAAGTTATTTCTGCAACAACATCGTGTTTCTTATGAAGCCAAAAATTAGAGAATGGATCCTGTTGATTGGTATTGCCCTTATTGCGTTTCAGGTGTGGTGTGCGCTTGGCTACCCTGAATTTGCGTTTGTGGATTTATCGGTAGACAGAAATAAGGCCATCGAAAAAGCGCAAGCCTACCTCGCCCAGCGCGCAGTCAACCCAAGCGGCTATACAACGGCAGTGACCTTTTTGACCGACGACTGGTCTGACAGGTATTTACAGAAGACAGTCGGCTTTAAGGGAGAGAAGGAATTTATCCAAAGGCACGACTTCGAGTTATTTTCCTGGAAGGTGCGGTTCTTTAAAGAGCTCTCCAAGGAAGAATATACCGTTGCAGTCAGCCCCAAAACAGGCGCCGTCATAGGCTTTAAGCATTTAATAGAAGACACAGAGCCCAGGCCTGTCGTTGATAAGGAGAAGGCGCTTGCCAGGGCGAAGGAATTCTTACGCGACACCAAAGGCCTTGATTTAAAAGAGTATGATTTTCATGCCGAGAGTGTGCAGAAATACGACAACCGCACTGACTATAGTTTCAGCTGGGAGAAAAAAGGGGCCTACATCCCCTGGAAGAAAAACGAAGGGTATGCAAAGCTTTTGACCGGGGCGACTATTTCCGGCAATGAGGTGCGTGAATACTATATACGCGTGCTGGATATCCCGGAGAAGTTCCACCGTTATATAGAAAACCAGATGACTTCCGGGGAATACCTTTCCACCATTTCTTTTGTCGCCCTCCTGGTATTGCTGGCATGGGCGATTTATTTTGTAGTCAAGAGGCAGCATACCTTTGTGGTCCGCGCCTGCCGGAAGCTGTATTTCGGCCTTATCGTATTTTTGGTAGCAATAAACCTTGTCTATGTAGCGAATAACATGCAGGGTATTATCATGGGGTATGCCACTACCTCGCGCATGTCCGCATACCTGGGGCTTTATCTCTTGAGGTTATGCGTGAATATCATATTCGTCAGCATTGCCTTTGTGATGCCCGGCCTGGCAGGGGAGTCTATCCGCAGCGAAGTGCTGCCTGAAAAGTCCCACACCTCGTTTTTGCACTACATCCGTTCCAGCTGGCTTAACCGTTCGCTGAGCCGCTCTATTTTCCTTGGCTATCTTGTATTTTTTGCGTTGCTCGGATTGCAGGCAGGAATCTTTCACATAGGGCAGCGCTATGCGGGCGTCTGGAAAGAATGGCTGATGCTTAGCCAGCTCTCCTCCTCGTATGTGCCGTTTGTGAGCGCGTTTGTCGTCGGAGTAACCGCCAGCCTTAACGAAGAGGTGATATTCAGGCTCTTCGGCGTAAGCTGGGCAACGAAGTATTTTAAGCGTCTTGCCTTAGGCGTGTTCTTTAGTGCGCTCTTGTGGGGCATGGGCCATGCACGATACGCGATATTTCCGACGTGGTTCAGGAGCGTTGAGGTTACGCTGCTGGGCTGTTTTCTCGGTTTCATATTCATACGCTATGGCCTGATTGCGGTACTTATCGCGCACTATCTCTTTGATGTCTTCTGGGGCTCGGCTGCATACATATTCGGGCACAGCAGCCTTTTCTTATTTAGCGGCTCTCTTGTTATTTTCGTATTGCCCCTGGGAGTCGCAGCCGTTTCCTACTTCCTTAATAAAAATGAGAAGGAAAATGATATCGTGCTTGCCTTGACTGCGACGCAACACTACAACTTGGGCATCCTCAAGGTCTTTTTAGAAACAAGGAAATCGCAAGGCGCTGATATAGGGCTGCTTAAAAAAGAGTTACTTACGCATAACTGGGACCCCCTGTTGATTGATTTGGGCATAAAAGAAGTCTTTGGCCTCTAAAAAAGGGTAAGCGTCATGTTGCTACAGTATATTGTATTGGGAATCGTGCAGGGGGTTACTGAATTTCTTCCGGTGAGTAGCTCTGCGCACCTGGTAATACTGCAGAAACTTTTCAGGATGGAGGATATCGCCCTGGCAAACGCAGTGGTCCTGCATCTGGGCACGATTGCTGCGCTATGCGTGTTTTTTTCTAAGGACATACTGCAAGCCCTGCGTAACAGGCAGACCGTCCTTCTGATACTTATTGTGACTGCGGTTACCGGCATCATAGGGGTTGCCGGAAGGCATCAGTTCGAAGCGCTGTTTACTTCGCCGCGCCTGGCTGCGCTGGCGCTGATTGTGACGGGCGCCATCCTTATCCTTTCGAAATATGTGAGCGGCGGCACACGGCCGTCGCTGCGCATAAAGGATGCCCTCATCCTGGGATTCACGCAAGGCTGCGCGATCATCCCGGGCATTTCGCGTTCCGGGATTACCATCTCTACGCTTTTATTCCGTAAGATAAACAGGGAGGTGAGTTTTAAATTTTCCTTTATCGCTTCTATCCCGGCTATCCTGGGAGCAGCAGCCTTAGAGGCAAAAGAGGTACAGGGCGCTATACAGGGGGCCATGGTATACCATACAGCCGGTTTTGTCTTTAGTTTTCTTTCGGGCCTTGTTGCGCTCCGGTTCTTAAAGAAAAGCATCACTACGTCGAAATTCCATCTATTCGGCTATTATTGTTTTGTCGTCGCGATAGTTACCTTATTATATTTACGATGAGTATTGCGGTTGTAGGCACAGTAGCGTTGGATACGGTCAAAACACCTCATGGCAAGAGGGTGCAGATGCTGGGCGGCTCTGCCGTGCATTTTGCGATGGCTGCCAGGCTTTTTACCCGCGTTAACTTAGTGGCGGTCGTAGGGCGCGATTTCCCCTCAAGGCATATCACGTTCCTTAGGCGTAAAGGCATCACGCTTTCCTCTCTTCTGGTTGATAACGGTAAGACCTTTCAGTGGAGCGGAGAATACAAGGGTGACCTTAATACCGCAATCACCCTGCGCACCGAGTTGGGCGTGCTTTTGAAATTCAGGCCGTTGTTGAGCGAAGCAGACAGAAGGCTTAAATACCTTTTCCTGGCAAATATCGACCCTGATATACAGCGGCGCGTATTAGAAGGTATGCATGCGCCGAAGCTGATTGCCCTGGACAGCATGAATTACTGGATACACCATAAGAAAAAATCATTGCTGAAGCTTTTAGGGAGAGTGGATATGTATGTTGCCAACGATCAGGAAGCAAGGCTGCTTTCAGGCGAATACAACCTCATTAAAGCTGCGGCAGCCTTGGAAAGGCTTGGCCCGGCCATGGTGCGTATAAAAAAAGGCGAGCACGGGGTCCTGCTGCATAGCAA
>JAQUON010000027.1 GCA_028717045.1 Candidatus Omnitrophota bacterium
TCGCCTTTTTCGGGCAGGATTACGCTTGAGGTGAGGCCCGAAGATACGCCCGAAGGTATCTGTACTTCGTCGGGGACAGTAGGCCATTCGCTGAGTTTCGGCTGCGCTGATAGCGTTGCCATTGTCTCCAGGAACGCTGCATTAGCTGACGCGGTTGCTACGGCGTGCGCAAACCTTGTAAGCGGTACGCAGGATTTGGCCAAGGCCGTTGCCTTTGCGCGTTCGGTTGGCGGCATCAAGGGGGTAGTGATAATAGTTGAGGGCAGCCTTGTCAGCTGGGGCAGCATCGTATTCTCGGTAAAAAGGCCGGAAAAATAATAATTTTCAAGAACCGCCGACAGCACCGCAATTTTTTTTAAAAAAATTATTTTCTCGACGGGAAGAACGCCATTTTTACCGTAAATTATTATAAAAAAATCTTGACAATGCATAGTATATACAGTATGATACAGATAATAAAAATAGAGGATGGAGGTTGAAAACTTAAATTGAAAAAATAGGAAGTACTTACAGGGCTCTTGATTTTAGAAGGAGCCTATTTTTTTAAATCCTCATGAAAACCATAGGCTTAACGTACGATTTAAAGACAGATTATAAGTTCAAAGACGACGACCCGCCCGATGCAGCCGCGGAATTCGACCATCCCTCTACCATTGACGTAATCGCCGACGCAATAGAATCCCAGGGTTTTAAGGTAAAACGCATTGGAAATGTTGAGAGCCTTTTGGAAAAGGTAGATACCCTTAACGTGGATATGGTATTTAATATCTCTGAAGGGATCTCCGGGCGGAACCGCGAATCCCAGGTCCCGATGCTGCTTGAGATGCGCAATATCCCTTTTGTGGGCGCAGATGCGCTTACGTTGGGAGTAACCCTCGATAAAATTATGGCGAAAAAAATCTTTATCGCCGAAGGGATACCCACGCCTAAATTTTTCGAGGTCAAGAACATCGCGGAAAACCATTTGCACATCGACCATCTTAAATTCCCTTTGATCGTAAAGCCGCGCTTTGAAGGTTCTTCAAAGGGCTTAAGCGAATCCTCCCGGGTCGAAAGCATAGACGAACTTAAGAAACAGGCCGAGTACATCATCTCTTTCTATAAACAACCCGCGCTCGTAGAAGAATTTATCCGCGGGGAGGAACTGACGGTCGCTCTTATAGGCAACGACCCGCCTGAAGTATTGCCGCCGGTCCACATCAAGATTGACGGCAGATATAAACTGCACGATAAATTTTATACCTTTGAGCGCATTACTTCAGACAGGCTGGAATATGTCTGCCCGGCGCGCATCAGCCAGGAGCTGAAAAAGGAACTCTCCGAGCTGGCCCTGAAAGTATATGACACGGTTGAATGCAAGGATTTCGGGCGGGTGGATTTCAGGGTTGACGAAAACGGCAAGCCCTATGCCCTCGAAATCAACCCTTTGCCTTCCTTGTCCACCGAAGACGTATTTATGGTGGTGGCAAAGGCGATAGGCATTACCTACGAAGAGATAATCGGCCGGATATTGCGTAGCGCCTTTAAAAGGTATAACCTCAATTAAATGAAAGTAGCGCTTACTTACAACCTGAAAAAGGAAGACGAAAGCAAGCCTGCGGATTATTTTTCCGAATTTGATTCCGAAGAGACGATCCAGGCTATCGCGTCTGCACTTTCCACAAAGGGCCACTCGGTAATTTCAATTGACGCTGCGCAACGTGACATATTTACCTGCCTCAAGCGCCATGCACCCGATATGGTATTCAATATCGCCGAAGGAGCTTCCAATAGGCTGCGTGAATCAGAAATTCCGGCGATACTCGATTTTTTAAAAATTCCCTATACCGGCTCAAACACAGTCGCCTTGGCCCTGGCGCTTAACAAAGGCATCACCAAAAAAATCCTCAGGGCGGACAATATTCCTACTCCGCCTTTTCAGATTTTCATAAAAGGCAACGAGCCGCTTAATCCGGCGTTGCGTTTCCCCCTCATTGTGAAGCCCAACCGGGAAGGTTCCGCAAAGGGTATCAGCGTCAGCAACGTCGTGAAGACACCTGAAGCCCTGTATGCCAAAATCAAAGAGATTATTGCGCTCTATAAGCATGAAGCGCTGGTTGAGGAGTTTATTGATGGCAGGGAGCTGACCGTTGGTATCTTAGAAAACGGCAAAACCACGGTGCTGCCTATCCTTGAGATCGATTTCTCTACGTGCCTGAAGAGCGGTGAATATTTTTATTCATGGCGGATGAAAGAGTACCAGGGCGATGCGGAGATGGGTCTTACTCCCACTTTTCACTGCCCGGCAAACCTCGACAAGGAGATAGAGCAAAAGATAAAAGACGTTGCTTTAAGGACCCACCGCGCTGTTGGGTGCCAGGATATATCACGTACGGATATCCGCTTAAGCAAAGAGAATATTCCCTACGTGCTTGAGATAAACCCCCTGCCCGGCCTTAACCCAAAAGAGTCAAATTTTCCTTTGATGGCGTATGCGGCAGGCATGAAATACGAGGATCTTATAGAGGCGATATTGTTAAGCGCCTCGGAAAGGAAGGGTTGAATTGAGCAATAGTCTGCACAGTAATCCGCTGGCTTCCGAGCATCAGAAAACAATACAGGAATCCGCAGTAACCACCCGTCCTTCGCGCAGGCCGCTCGATTATCAACAGATAAGCCTTTTTAAGGACGTCAATCCCCTGGATTGGGAAGATTGGCATTGGCAGCTGAAAAATCGCATTTGTAAACTTGAGCAGGTTTCCCAGATAATAAAACTTACACCGCAGGAGGAGCAAGGAATAAAAAATGCCAAAGGCAGGATGGCTATGTCGGTAACACCTTACTGGGCTACCCTGGCTGACCCAGACGACCCTACCTGCCCTATCAGGCGCCAGTGTATCCCCACTTCCCATGAGTTCAAGATCAGCCCCCACGAAATGGTTGATCCTTGCGGGGAAGATAATAATTCTCCTGCCCCGCACCTGGTGCACCGTTATCCCGACCGCATACTCCTGCTTGCAACCGAATCGTGCGCTATGTATTGCCGGCATTGTACGAGGCGCAGGCTTGTAGGCCACGTGCAGGAATCGGAGAACTACTCGAATAAATGGGATGCGGCGCTTGAATATTTACGCTCCAACAAAAAGATCCGCGACGTGCTCATTTCCGGAGGGGACCCTCTTCTCCTTGAGGACGGAGTTCTGGATGAGTTGCTCAAAAAGGTGCGAAGTATTCCCCACATAGAATTTTTGCGCATCGGCACCCGTATCCCGGTGACACTTCCTCAGCGCATTACCGACAATCTCATTGCGACCCTGAAGAAATATGCCCCGCTGTGGATTAGCATACATTTTAATCACCCGAAAGAAATAACCAAGCGTACCAAAAATGCATGCGGGTTACTTGCTGACGCGGGATTCCCCCTCGGCAGCCAGACGGTACTGCTCTCAGGGATAAACGACAGGCCCTATATTATGCGCAGGCTTATGCAGGAGCTTTTGAAAATAAGGGTGAGGCCCTATTACATATACCAGTGTGACCTGGTACGGGGCACACAACATTTCAGGACCCCGGTGAGCGTAGGCATTAATATCATAGAGAAGCTCAGAGGGCATACCTCCGGCTATGCGGTTCCGGTATATGTGATTGATGCCCCTGGCGGCGGCGGCAAGATACCCATCGGACCTAACTATATTCTTTCGCAGGCAAAAGGCAAATACGTCATCCGAAACTATAAGAATAAAGTCTATACCTACCTAGAGTAGCAGCCTTCCTTTTTTAAAAGAACGGGACAAGCTCATTTTACTTGACCCGTTTTTTCAAGTAGTATATAATAATACTCCCTTGTTTTTATCCTTAACACATAAGGAGATTATTGCCTATGAGTGCCAATAACAAAAGAAGCATCATCCTCCTAGGGCATGCCCAATCCGGTAAAACCTCCCTTTCAGAAGCGCTGCTGCATGCCTGTAAGGCCACCACCCGCAAAGGAGCGGTTGCTGATGGCACGACAGTCAGCGACTACAGCCCCGACGAAATAGAAAGAAAAAGCTCCATTAATTCAGGCCTCTTGTACTGTGATTATAAAGAAAGCAGAATTCAGATTATCGATGCACCCGGCTACGCGGATTTCTTCGGTGAGGTTATTTCGGGCGTAAGGGCGGTAGACGCTGCGCTGCTGGTCGTTGATGTGACGGCTGGCGTTGAGGTCGGTACCGAACGGGCCTGGCAGATGCTTGAGCAGGCTAATTTACCCGGTTGCATATTTATAAATAAAATAGACAAAGAAGGGGTAAACCTTAACAAGGTTATCGCAGAAATCAGGGAACGGCTTTCCAAGGGGGCGGTTTGTGTAGATTCGTTTGAATCCGCAGAGCTCGTTGAAACTATTGCCGAGAGCGACGACAAGCTTCTTGAGAAATACCTTGAAGGCACAAAACTCTCTCAGGAAGAATTGATAAAGGGGCTAAAAGAGGCGGTGATAAAGCGTAAAATATTCCCCGTCCTTGCCGGTTCTGCCTTGGCCGATAAGGGGATATCTGAATTATTGGAAGTAATATCCCGTCATATGCCCAGTCCCCTTGAAAGGCCGGCCATAGACGCAAAGAACCCCTCCGCACCCGATGAGAAAAAAGAGGTGGTTGCGCAGGAGGGGGGGCCTTTAAAAGCCTTTGTCTTTAAGTCCATTTCCGATCCTTATGTAGGGCAACTAACGCTTCTGCGCGTATTTGCCGGCACCCTGGTAGCGAACACCGGGTTCTATAACGTCAATAAAAAGACCAAGGAAAGGATAGGCCCGATTTACATCCTGCAGGGTAAGGAGCAGCGCTCGGTTGAATCAGCAGCGTGCGGCGATATAGTGGCGATAGCAAAGCTTAAAGAAACCAGCACATCTGATTCGCTATGCGAAGAGAAGGACCAGGTATTGTTTGAACCCATTGTATTCCCGGAGCCGGTCATTTCGGCTTCAGTGAAACCTAAATCGCGCCACGACGAAGATAAAATCTCTGGCGCCTTAAGTAAGCTCGCCGCGGAAGACCCGACCTTTAAGATAAGCCACGACCCGCAAACAAAAGAATTAATTATCTCCGGGCTCGGAGATCTACATCTTACGATTATGGTCGAGAGGATGAAAAAGCGGTTCAACGTCGAAGTTGATTTAGGGACCCCTAAAGTTTCCTATAAAGAGACGATTACCAAGAGCGCTAAAGTCCAGGGGAAATTTAAGCGCCAGTCAGGCGGCCGCGGCCAGTACGGAGATGTGTGGATTGAGATCAACCCGCTTGAGCGCGGCAAAGGGTTTGAGTTTGTGGATAAGATTTTCGGCGGTGCAATTCCCCGCAATTACATCCCTTCCGTGGAAAAGGGGGTTTCACAGGCATGCCTGGAAGGCGCAGTAGCCGGTTATCCGATAGAAGACATCCGCGTGACGCTCGTTGACGGCTCCTACCACGAGGTTGACTCATCCGACATGGCGTTCCAGATTGCCGGGGCAATGGCTTTAAGAAAAGCTATACTGGAAGCAGGGCCGGTACTTCTTGAGCCTATTATGGACGTAGACATTACCATACCGGAAGATTATCTCGGCGCGATTTCCGGAGACGTTAACTCCCGTCGCGGCCGGATCATGGGTATGGATATAAAAGGCAAATTGCAGGTGGTGAAAGCCCAGGTTCCCCAGTCAGAGATGTTTACGTACGCAAACGACCTGCGCTCGCTTACCGGCGGCAGGGGCTCATACAGCATGCGCTTTTCTCATTATGAAGAAGTTCCGCATAAAATAGCCTCGACCATTATAAACAAGTACCAAGAAAGCAAGAAACAGGAAGAACAGTAACGTTATGCAGCTCTTCCTTATTTCTTGAAAACCAGGGCCTTGCCATGAAAATCGGAATTGTCTCAATTTCAGATATCCCTGAGGGCACGCGCGCGATTAAAGATGAGCGCCTCGATGCGGTGCATGCACTCACCAAGTCGAAGAAAAAGACCTATTGCTCGGTCGAAATAGTCACGGAGGCTGCACTTTTAGAGGCAGACGTACTTTTAGTGCACAAGGATTCCCTCGCCGACCTTATTTTAAAAGACCTGGAGTTTGTGGAGAACAGATTATCCCGCGCCTCGGATGAGCCAGAAAAAGCAATACTGGGAAAATTGAAGGCCGTACTTGAGAGCGAACATTGTGTCTTCGCAAGCGTGGTAAGCGACGAAGAGAAGCGCTTGCTTTGCGGATACGGGCTCCTGACTAACAGGCCAATAACCCTCTTTATGCCGCAAGAACAGCCTGATTATAACGCAGCCCTCTTTGGGGCGCTGCACGAAGGGGGCTTCATCAATTTCCTGACTACAGGAGAAAAGGAATCACGCTCGTGGCTGATTAAAAAAGGCGCGACCGCCTGGGAAGCCGCAGGGGTAATTCATTCGGATATCCAGAAAGGTTTTATCCGTGCCGAGATTATCAGTTACGATGATTTTATCCGCTCGGGCGGGGAAACACAAGCCAAGCAGGCAGGCAAATTGCGCCTGGAGCAGAAAGAGTATGTTATGCAGGACGCGGATTTAGCAAATTTCCGCTTTAACAAATAAGAAACAGCGGGGAGTTAGAAGAATGGTAAAGATTACGCGCGCACTTATCAGTGTTTCCGATAAAACCGGCATCGTGGAGCTGTGCCAAGAGTTAAAAAAATGGGGGGTTGAAATTCTCTCTACGGGCGGCACGGCAAAATTGCTGCGTGAAAATAATATTACCGTACAGGAGGTGTGCGAATACACGGGTTTTCCTGAAATGCTCGACGGGCGGGTAAAGACCTTGCACCCTAAGATCCACGGCGGGCTGCTTGCGCTTAGGGAAAACCTGCAGCACCTCCAGAGCCTAAAAGACCAGGGCATCGGTCTCATCGACATGGTAGTGGTGAATCTTTACCCGTTTGAGAAAACCATTGAGAAGCCGGGGGTTGCGATTGAGGAAGCAATCGAGAATATCGACATCGGCGGCCCTTCAATGCTGCGCTCTGCGGCTAAAAACTACCGTTGGGTCTGCGTACTTTCAAACCCTTCCCAGTACCCCGGCGTAATCGGGGAATTACGCAAATACAGCGGCAGCGTATCGCAGGAATTGATGCGCGATTTGGCGACAGAGGTATTCGCGCGTACAAGCCATTACGACGGGGCAATCAACCGGTACCTAAAGTCAACTATCCGTAGTAAAGAAGGAGCACCCGCCGATACCTGGCCTGCTGAACTCAATCTGCGTTTTGAAAAAATGCAGGAATTGCGTTATGGGGAGAACCCGCACCAAAAGGCCGCGCTTTACCGGGAAAAGGGCAATACCAAGGGGTTGGTTAATTTGATACAGTTACAGGGTAAGGAACTCTCGTTTAATAATATTTTAGACCTGCATTCGGCTTGGGAACTGGTGAAGGAATTCGGCTGCCCTGCAGCGGCGATTATCAAACATAATAACCCCTGCGGAGTAGCGCAAGACGGGACGCTTAAAAAGGCATATTACCATGCCTGGAAGAGCGATGAGCTTTCATCTTTTGGCGGGATTGTGGCGCTGAACAGGGAAGCCGATCTGGAAGTTGCAACACTCATTCTCAAGAGCGGCTTCAGGGAGTGCATTATCGCACCGCAGTATCAGCCGGCAGCCCTTGATTTATTTAAAACGAAAAAGAATCTGCGCGTCCTGCTATTGCATGAGTTAGAGCCGGTTGACGAATTAGAATTCAAGCGCGTCGGCGCAGGGCTGCTCCTTCAGGCCAAAGATACGGCCTGCCTGGCGCAGGAAGGCTTAAAAATTCCGACCAAGAAAAAACCTACCAAGAAGCAGCTGGAAAGTCTTATATTCGGCTGGAAGGTTGCCAAACACGTAAAATCCAATGCGATAGTCCTTACCCAGGCCACCAAGACTGTAGGCATAGGCGCAGGCCAGATGTCCAGGGTAGATTCCGTTTTTATCGCAAGGCATAAAGCCGGTGCCCGAGCTAAAAATTCCTGCCTTGCCTCCGACGGGTTCTTCCCTAAGCCGGATGCAGTCAGGGAAGCCTCGCGCGCCGGCGCAAAAGCGATAATCCAACCGGGCGGTTCTATTGCCGACGATGAAATCATCAAAGCCTGCGATAGATACGGAATTGCAATGGTCTTTACCGGCATCCGCCACTTCAAACACTAACCGTTTAATCCGTTCGATCCGTTATACCCGTTGTGTTTTAACGATAGCAACGATAGTGCCGATGATGTCCTATCCAGAAGCAGTTGCGTACCTAGAGTCTTTCGTTAACTACGAAAAGATCCCTTGTTATCCTTATAAAAGGTCGGTAAAGCTGAAGCGCATCAGGGACTTTTTGGCCAGCATAGGTAATCCGCACCATGCTTTGCGCTGCGTGCATGTTGCTGGTACCAAGGGTAAAGGCTCGACCTCTGCGTGTATCGCCTTTATGTTGCGCGCCGGCGGTTACCGCGTAGGCTTGTATACTTCTCCGCACCTATCGGATTTCAGGGAGCGGATACGGGTTTTATCTGCAAGAACGCCGCAGGAGTCTTTGGGCTATGCATTTGAAGGGATGATCACGAAGAACGCGTTAGCCCGCCTTTTATCGCAATTGAAGCCAGCCATTGAGAAATTTCGACGGGTTTCTAAATATGGCGCCCTTTCATTTTTTGAGGCATATACCTCTTTGGCGTTTTTATATTTTAAAGAGAGAAAAGTCGATATCGCGGTATTAGAAACAGGCCTGGGAGGAAGGCTTGATGCGACTAATGTGGTGGATCCTTTGGTGTGCGCGATTACTCCCATAAGCCATGAACACACCCGGCAATTAGGGAATACCTTGGAGAAAATTGCAAAAGAGAAGGCCGGGATAGTAAAGTCTCCGGGCGTAATCGTAATAAGCGCGCCGCAGAATAACGATGCAGGCAGGGTGATTAGGGAAAGGTGCGCCAGGGTAGGTGCGCAATTATTCACAGTGGGAAAAGATATCCGTCTTAAAATGACCGGTACGCTCTTTAGCGTGCAGGGGTTATTCGGAGAGTACCCGAATTTAAAAATCAAGCTCCTGGGGTCTCATCAGCGCATCAATGCCGCGGTGGCCATAGGTGCTGTTGAAGGGTTGAGGTATGCTAATATCAGGATAGGCAATAGGTCAATTCGCAAAGGGCTCAACCGTACCTTTTGGCCGGGCAGATGCGAGGTTGTTGCCAGGGCTCCGTTTGTCATACTGGATGGCGCACAAAATAAGGCTTCTGCCTTGGCGTTAAAAAAGGCAATCAGGGAAAATTTCAGGTATAAAGATTTGATTCTGGTGTTAGGCATTTCACAAGATAAAGATATACAGGGTATCTGTAGCACGTTACGCAACCTGGCCGATACGGTTATCTTAACTAAGGCATGCACCATCCGGGCGAGCGAGCCGCAGCAGTTGTATGGCTATTTTGCCGGCAAAAGGCGTTTTCTTACCGCAGATATAAAGAGCGCAAAACTATTGGCAGAGACGATGGCGGGTAAAAACGACCTTGTGTTGGTTACCGGGTCTTTTTTTGTGATAGGTGAATTCAGGCGTTGTCTTTTTAAAGACCAATACCCATATGTGCCGCGCAGCGTTTCAGCATCTTAACAAATAAGGTATGCCATGTCGAGCGTGATACTGCAGGAAACTATCGCGGCTATCATTACCGCGTTCGGCGGATCCGCGATCGGTGTTATCAGAATCAGCGGGAAAGACGCGATATCTATTGCGGATACTATTTTTCTTTCTCCTGGCGGGAAGAAACCTTCTGAGCGCAAGAGCTATACCGCCTGTCACGGCTGGATTACAAAGAAGCAAGGCGCAGAAATAATAGATGAGGTGCTCTTGACTGTGTTCCGCGCCCCCAAGAGCTACACCGGAGAAGATTGCGTTGAGATAAGCTGCCACGGCAGTATCGTCGGATTACGCGCGGTGCTTGATTTGATCCTTTCTTATAACTGCCGGCTTGCCGAGCCGGGCGAGTTTACCAAGCGGGCTTTTTTAAACGGCAAGCTGGATTTATCCCAGGCAGAAGCGGTTTCGGATGTAATCACCGCAAGGACCGATGCAGCCCTGCGGTTGGGTATGCGGCAGTTACGGGGCATCTTGTCTTTAAATATCAACCGCATAAGGAATACCCTCTTGGGCGTGCTGTCCGCGCTTGAAGCAAACATCGATTTTCCCGAAGAAGAGACAGGGGCCTTACGTAGCAGCGAAATCAAAGAAGGCCTTCGCCGGGCAACCGGGCAACTCGATACAATCCTTGCTACCGTAAAAGAGGGCAGGGTCTTGCGTGAAGGGGTCAGGGTGGTTATCTGCGGCAAACCGAATGTAGGCAAATCCTCTCTTTTAAATACCCTCTTGCAAGAAGAACGTTCTATTGTGACCCCTATTGCCGGTACCACCCGTGATTCCATTGAGGAAACAATAGATATGCAGGGAATTCCCGTGCATATTATTGATACAGCCGGCATCATCGAGCCAAAAGACCTGGTAGAGAAAGAAGCCCTCCGGCGCACGAAACGTTGCCTTGACTTAGCAGACCTTGTGCTTTTGCTTTTTGACGGCAGCAAAAGAATTACCAAAGGCGACGCGATATTGATGAAAAGGCTGAGGCGTAAAAAAACACTGGCAGTCGTCAATAAAATTGACCTTCCGCAAAAAATCGAAACACAGAGAATCAAAAAAGAATTTTCTCTCGTGGTAGAAATTTCCGCAAAAAAACACCAGAACATACGCGCACTGGAGGAGGCGATTAAGGTTGCGGCATGTTCCGGGGCGGCACAGGATGCAGAGGCCCTTATGGTAAGCAATATAAGGCATATCCGCGCGCTTCATTCCGCGAAAAAATGTATTGTTCAGGCAGCCAATTCATTAGATAATACACTGTCGGTTGAGTTCATTGCCGAGGATATCAAGGGTGCATTAGTCCATCTTGATGAGATAGTGGGGAAAAGGTTTTCTGAAGAATTGCTGGAGACCATTTTTAGTAAGTTCTGCATAGGTAAATAGGAGAGTATATGGACAGGAAAAAAATAGAAAAGGCGGTCAGGGATATACTGGTGGCTATTGGCGAAGACCCCCGTAAAAAAGACTTACGGGAAACTCCCAAGCGGGTAGCCCAGATGTACGAAGAGATTTTCTCCGGCATGCGCAGCAATCCCGAGAAAGAGCTGGAAGTTATTTTGGACCAGAAGCATAACGAAATCGTATTATTGAAGGGTATCCCGTTCTATAGTGTCTGTGAACACCATCTTCTTCCTTTTGTGGGGAAGGCGCATGTCGCCTATATCCCAAAAGGCGGCAGGGTGACCGGTTTAAGCAAGCTTGCCCGCGTGGTGGATATTCTCGCTAAGCGTCCGCAGGTGCAGGAGCGCCTTACTACCCAGATCGCGGAAATCATTATGTCAAAACTGAAACCCCAAGGATGTATGGTGGTAATTGAAGCGGAGCATTTATGCATGTCGTTTCGCGGAGTCAAGAAGCCCGGGACACTGACGGTTACCTCAGCGGTCAGAGGGGTATTTAAAGACAATGAAAAAACCCGCGCCGAAGCCCTCGCATTGATGCAGTCGTAAAAACCATGGGACCGTATGGTATCGTTTTTGTTTTTGCCGGTATTGCGGTGTTAAGCCTGCTGTTGGGCGTCTTTATATTCCTGCATCCTGCGTCTGCAATCGAAATCCAGAGGCGGTTTTATCTTAAGATTAATTGGAACATTGAGCCTGTGTCCATGCCGAAGGAAATCCGTAATACTAAAGCAATGGGATTATTACTTATACTGGTTTCTTTTTTTCTGTTGGTCTATGTATTACTGTAATCGCGCGGACAAAAGGCACTAAGGATGATATGGGGCAGACGGTTCGGCCGGAGAAGATGAAAATCCCTTGTTTGCGATTCCGCCATCTTTTAACGTTGGCTTGCCTTGTCATAATCGGCTTCTCAATCTACGGTAATTCCCTTCATAATTATTTTGTCTGGGACGATTATTTTCTTGTCCGCAACAACGACCACATCAAAGACCCGTCTTTTTTAGGGAATATTTTTACTGAAGACGTAGGGACCGGCAGCGGAAAGAAAATCGGTTTCTGGCGGCCCTTACAAATGTGCTCGTATATGTTGAATTACGCCTTTTCGGGTTTGAGGGTGGAGTCTTACCATTTTGTCAATATCGCCCTTCACATCCTGGTCGCGTATGCCTTTTACTGGTGTACGTTACTTCTTTTCGGTAACACCCTTCTTTCCTTTGCCGCCTCACTCCTTTTTTTAACGCACCCCGTGCATACCGAAGCAGTTACCTATATTGCCGGAAGGTCGGATTCCATGGCCGCACTCTTTATTTTACTCTCATGTATTGCCTATTTGCAATTTACCCGCCGGGTGAGCTTTTTGAACTATGTATTGATGTGCTTCAGTTTTATCCTTGGGCTCTTATCAAGAGAAATAACCATCGTATTCCCTCTCTTACTGCTGTGGTATCACTATGTATATAAAATCAAATATCGCGTTAAGGCGCTTCTCCTGCCGTTTCTGATAAGCGCAGGGTATATAGCGCTGCGCTATACCGCTTTAAAATCTTTTTTGCCCGAGGCTGCCACTTCGACGCTGAGACAGAGGCTGCCCGGCGCATTCGTTGCGTTTGCCGATTACCTGCGCCTGCTGTGCGTGCCTTCGGATTTACATATGGAGTACGGTAACCGGTTTTTTAGTTTGCTCGACCCCAGGGCCTTAATAGGCATGTGCTTATTTGGTGCCGTACTTGGCGTTATGTATCATAAAAGGAATTCAAGCAGGCTCATCGTCTTTTCTCTGGGATGGTTCTTGCTCTGGCTCCTACCGTCGTTGAATCTTTTTCCGGTTAATGCCTATATGGCCGAACACTGGCTCTATCTTCCTTCAATGGGGATATTCATTATCATTGCGGATATCTTTTGCAGAGCATACGCCGCCGTGCGCATGAAGGCGGTTACAGTCATATTCCTGCTTGTTCTTACGATGCTCTATTCGTTCCTTACTATCCAACAGAATCAATATTGGAGGCATCCGATTGTTTTTTACAAAAGGACCATACGCTATAACCCGCAGAGTGCCCGGCTATACGGCAATTTAGGGAGCACTTACCGTGAGCTCGGTAAGTTTGAAGATGCGGTGAGCGCATATGAGAAGGCCCTAGAGGTCGATCCTTCTTTTACCGGGGCATACATTAACTTAGGCATTGCCTATGAACATGTGGGTAACTATGGCGCAGCGATCAAGGCGTACGAGAGCGCGGCAGCATCTAATCCCGATAATGCGCTTGCCTATGCAAGGCTCGCTAACGCCTGTTATGCAGTTGGCGACTCGGATATAGCGAATAGCTATTATGAGAAAGCGACTGCGCTCGGATATCTGTTTAATCCGCCTTTCCCTGGATCGGAAAAGAAAACGCCATGAGGCCATACGGCCTTAGTCAATATGAAGGCCGGGCTTCGCCAAAATTTACTTGACAGTTGATTTTAAAGAAAATAAACTAGAGTTGATGGAAAACGCAGAAAACAGCTATGCGGGCGTTGAGAGGCGGCGTTACCCAAGGTTGCGCGCGGCAGTTATCGAATATTCATTCGCAGAAAAAGACTCGCCTCAACAGTCGGCTTTTACCAGAGATGTGGGCGCAGGAGGCATTTCCATCATTGTAAACGAGAAAATAGAAATAGGAACTATTTTGCTCCTTAAGATATACCTGCCCAGCTATAATGATCCGATTCTTACGCAAGGCAGGGTGGTCTGGAGAAACCCCTCGGCATTTCAGCTGCCCCACGCGGACCGCTTCGACCTGGGGATTGAGTTTACGGAAATCAGCGAAGAAGACCAGCAGAAGATATCAGAGTACGTCTTAAAACCGTTGAAATAATATGAATGCAGGGGGACAGATCGACAAGGAACGCAGAAGGTATCCGCGGCTGAACCTCAATATTCAGGTTGAGTATTCGGTCATACGCGGCGACGAAGCTGCCAAGACGCAGTCAAAGAATATCAGCGCTGGCGGCATATGCCTTATTCTTTATGAAGATATCCAGCCCGATTCAATACTAGAATTGAAATTTTACCTGCCTCGTGATGCCGATCCCATCAAGGCCATAGGCAGAGTAGTCTGGAGAAGCGAGATTGTGGTTGCCGATGACAAAAGAACCAGGTTTGACGCAGGAATTGAGTTTCTTGAAATAAGCGATACCGATAGAACCAAAATTACCCAGCATGTATTCTCTTTGCTG
>JAQUON010000028.1 GCA_028717045.1 Candidatus Omnitrophota bacterium
CATGGCAGCCTCAGCCCGCTGGCCAGCAAACACGCAGATAATCGATATAATAATTCCTGCGCACAGGAATTTTTTCTTGCGCATACGAGCTCCTTAGAAAATTAAAAATTCCCCTTCTATTTAATAACGCCGAAGGGGAAAAGGCGCATGCGTTATCAGCACACTGTAACAGCAAAAAAACCAAAAATTAATATGCGACAACGCTCACAGTAACTTTACCAGTGTAATCACCGGAAAGCTGATTGAGCGGTATAGGCTCAAAGCCAGCGTCGCTCGGCGGTACATTGGGTATTGCATAATCAGCCCTGACGGTCTGCACTGCTGCACCATCACCGCTGCTGTAAAGCACCAATGAACCGTCTGCGGGGCCGGGATTACCTGTTGCTGCCCCTGAAGGACAATCCATCGCTGCATCTGCAGTAGTATCCCAGCAGCTGACTGAGGTAACACCCCAACCCTTTGCCAATCGCGTGCCTCCATTCCAGAGCCCGTCAGACTGAGAGATAAGCTGATACCTCTGTCCTGCGGTAACCGCGGAAACAAAGAGCGCATAGTAATAGCGGGAGTACCATCTGCCTGCCTCGGTAACCTCATCAGCCAACAAATGCCTCAATTGGTCAAAGTTCATTACTGTCTGGTTGCCAGTAAATTGGTCATCAGCAGGGTCCGCGGTAAGCATGGAATCAACCTTTGCCATACCCCAGGAAAGCTCCATAGTTGAAGGCAAATTGACAGCAACATCAATTTCAGCCGAGCTGGCCGCGTAGCACGTCGCCGCTAGGGAAACCGATAAAAACAGAGCAAGAACTAACGATAACTTTTTCATTTAATTCACCTCCTTCCTATTCCTCATTTTTACTTATTAATTATCTTACGCTGTATAACGCTAAATTTCCGAAAGCGAATATACTATTCTTGTAGAGTAATCTCCGGCACGATAGTCAAGCGGAAGCTGTAATTCATAAACCAGCTTGAATGCATCGGGAGAACCCTTATTGTCAGACACAAAAAGCACCGTATCCCCCCTCTTAACCGGTGTTTTCTCAGGTACCTTAAGTTGGCCCTTTGTGCGCGCATCTTCCATTTGGATAGTAAAGAACTTATCCGCTATCACATGGCCTTCTTTATCCGTCAATTCAGAAATGACCTTCTGGGTCATCTGATATTTCTTGCCTACGTTTGAATGTATCTCGATTTCTACCTCGCTCTTCTGGGGAGGTTGGAGGGGTTTGACATTGCGAAACTGGATTAAGCCGCCGGATGCAGGCTTTATAACCAGGTCAAATATTCTGGGGACATCAACTTCAAAGTCAACGCTGTCTATAAGACGCAATTGTGAAAAATCTACTCCCCCAAGCAGGTATTTCATTTGGAAATTATATCTGCCCGCACTCAAATGCTGCGCGTTGTCAAGCCTATAGTTTAATACAAAACTGTCCGCGTCACCCTGGGGAGACGAAGTATAGATTGCCTGCTGCCTGCCGGAAAGGGGTGTTAACTCGCTTAACGCCATGCCTCTGCCTGATGAGCTTCCTATAAAATTAACTACTTCGTAGGGAAGCTCTGAACCATCAGAGCCCATCGGCACTCCTTCGGGCACCTGGAGAATGCTGAATTGTTTACCGAAGCCGCCGCGTATAGTGATTGTTACCTCTGCTGAGCTGTCCTCTTTCGCACCTGCCTGTAAAACGACCCGTTTTGAGCCTGTTTGAGTAGTGACCTCTATAGAAGAAGCAACCTCGACTTCAGCAAATATATTCAGTATTACCGTTACAGGGGACTCGGCCGAATCTATAGGTTCCAGGGTGAAAGCGATCCTTCCCCGGTAAGAACCCGCAGAAGCATCAGGAGGAAGGATCAAGCCGTAGACTAACGTAAATGTATCTGATTCCCCGCCTTGGGCCGAGGTATATATCACCGGCCTTCCCATACCGACCGCGTATTCCTGCTCCACGTGGAGCGTACCAGCCCTATTTGTGCCCCTAATGCCATAAACCCTGAAATCATTTTGGGGGATTTGATACCCATCGTCTGTATGTAAAGGCTCAAGAAGAGATTGTACGACGCGATATTGCTTTGCGATGTCGGAACTTACCGTGACTGTGACCTCGCGGTTCACCCTGCCCAAAGCAGGAGAAATTTTCCCGTACCGTAAATCATATCCTCCTTCGTATGGCACTACAGACAAAGAAAATGAACTTGCGAAAGTAGGAATAGGAAATACGCAGGAAAAGAAAAACGCGAAGGTTATGATAAGGTATTTTCGATTCAATCGAGCCATTTTTGATTATTATATATTATTATATGCTTTTGTCAATCAGATAAAACAAAAAGGCCATACTGACCCTTTTTAAGTCAATCTGGCCTCAAAATAAGCCTGATTATTCCGATTTCCTCCTAATCGGAATACCAAACTATAAAAACTTTGTTAAAGATTTTTATAAGTATAGCGCAGTAGACTGTTTTTGTCAAGGTTAAATGTAGTAATATGAGCTTTGTTTAAACACAGTTTTGGATAGCAGAAATACTTATCTTGAGAGAATGCATAAAGTAAATTAAAAATAATTTGCCTGAACTGAACAAAAGAACACTTCCTTTAATACGGCAGAAGAATTTCTCATTCTGATCCTTATGATTGATTATACGCAGGACATACATGTATGGAAGCGGCCTTTCGACCGATGAGGGGTCCGATATTTCCCTCGCAATACAAACCAAGTGCCGGCGGATAACATTACGGACTCCCTGCCTGTCGAAAGTCTCTGAGCTTGACAGGGCCTTTCTCTTCTTATCAGACGAAGTCATAGCCTTAAAAAGAAGATCGCGCATTTTGCACCTTTTCTAAAAAAATGCCGGGTTGCGTATCAATTTATCTTCCCCTTCTCTCTCATGCAACCCGGCTCACCCCTTAATAATACCGTGACTGGCGGGGTTTAAGCAAAATTACTGCTCCTCAAGGGAAAAAATAATAGCCAATTATGAAAACACTTTTATAAAGTATGTAAAAAGAACGGAAAAAAAATTACTATTTCCTTAGTAAAAGTATAGCATTTCTATTTCTCTGATTTCAAGTAAAACAAAGTATTTATAGAAAGCGTTTTCAGTATTATTGGTTTTTAACCCGTAATAGAAAAGAATTATTAAAACAGCCTTTGTTCTTTTCCCTGTAGCAACTTAGAGATATTACTGTGGTGGCGGGCTATTGAAAGAAGCGCAAGAAGTATACTAACGGTAATTATAGGCGCGGGTTGTTTAAATACATAGGCATATACGGGAAGCATTATAGCCGTGACGATAGAAGCAAGCGAGACTATCCTAAAAAACAGGAATACCGCAGACCATGTCAAAAAGAGGGACAACAGGATAATTTTAAGCGAAGCAATGGTGCAGGCCAAAGCCAAGAGTACGCCAAGAGTAGTCGCAACTCCTTTGCCCCCTTTAAACCGCAAAAACACCGGCCAGTTATGGCCGATGATACAAGCTAATCCTAAAATAATTCCAAGCAGTTGAGGTGAAATAACGGTATCGAGCTGTCCGGATGAATTACCTAGAAACACAACTGCAATAAAACCCTTGAGGATATCTATGCATAACACGGCAATGCCCGGCCCCTTACCTAAGACGCGAAAGGCATTAGTAGCTCCGACATTGCCTGACCCTACCCTGCGTATATCAACCCCCTTAAGAAGTTTCCCAAAGATATATGCGGTAGGGAACGAGCCGACTAGATAGCTAATGACTGTTCTGAGCAGTATCTGTGCCATACAAAACTTTGAAACCCCTCATAAGGTAATCTACCCCGGAAATAATGGTGAATACCGCAGCAAGCCACCAGAATACAAAAGAAATGCGCAGCTTCACCAGCACTGCGATAATAGCCGACATCTGAAAAGTAGTCGTGATTTTTCCCCATTTGGTAGGGGCGACATTTAACTTTTGTTTTATCATATAAATAAGCACGGCGCCGAAAATAATAAGCAGGTCCCTGGTAACCACAATCAGAATGAGCCAAAACGGCAGCTCTTTGAATAAATAAAGGCTGATAAATGCGCTCACCAGAAGCGCCTTATCCGCAAGCGGGTCAAGGATGACGCCTGCCTGTGATTTGAGTTTCGACTTCCTGGCGATATAGCCGTCTATCGCATCGGAAAAAACTGCAACCAGAAAAATAACCAATGCCGCAATGCGCAGGTAATGGTATTCGGATGAATAATACAGACAGGCGATAAAAAAAGGGACGCTTAAAATCCTAAAAAGCGATATTTTGTTCGCAAAATTCATCGGATTATCCTTACGCGCGGAAACGGCCAGTAGATCAGGATGGCTTTCCCTAAAATATTTTTACGAGGGACAAATCCCCAATACCGACTGTCTTCCGAAGAAGCAGAATTATCCCCCAGTACAAAAAAGCTCTCATCGGGAACCTTGATCTTTACGCCCCCCTCCCCCCAAGAGCCCCTGTTATAGTAGTAACGCTGGCTAAACACCGACTCAGTAAGCGGCTTGTCGTTTACATAGACCGTTCCGTTCTTTATTTCGACTGTTTCTCCCCCGACAGCGACCAGTCTTTTGATGAAATCCTTTTTTGTATTTTTAGGGTAAATGAAGACAATGACGTCCCCCCTCTTTGGCTGCCTTAACCCGGGGAGCCTGATATCCGTAAAGGGTATCTTGGGCCCATAAAGGAACTTACTGACCAGTATCACATCGCCCTCGAGCAATGTCGGTCTCATAGAGCCGGTGGGTATCTTAAAGGCCTGGATAAAAAACGTGCGTATTATCATCGCTAAAATAAAAGCGATGAGCAATGACTCAGCCCATTCCTTAAGTACAGGCCGTATTCGGCCCTTTGTGCGGGGGTTCTTTTCTTTCATATCAGATTTTCAAGACCTCCAAAAACGCCTCTTGCGGTATTTCGACTTTTCCAAATTGTTTCAGCCGTTTTTTGCCCTTCTTCTGGATGTCCCAAAGTTTTCTCTTGCGCGTGATGTCTCCTCCGTAACATTTACTCGTCACGTGCTTACCGACTGCCCTCACCTTTTCGGAGGCAAGGATCTGGCCGCCGACTGCCGCCTGGACCGACACCTCAAACAACTGGCGGGGGATGAGCTCTTTGAGCTTCGCAACCAAGGCGTGGGCTTTGGTTGCTGCCTTGTCTTTATGGATAAGCGAAGAGAACGCGTCACAAATCCTGGTATTAATCAATATATCGAGTTTCACTAGCTTGGTAGGAAAATAATCGTTGAACTCATAATCAATGGAGCCGTAGCCTTTGGTGAGAGACTTAACTTTGTCATAAAAATCGACTATAATTTCGGAAAGCGGTATATCGAAGTTCAACTCAACCCGGTCTGCCCCGAGAAACTTCTTTGACTTAAAAACCCCCCGGCGTGATTTCACCAATTCGCACACTGCCTCAATGCTGTCAATAGGCACGATCATCAGAAGGCTCACGAAAGGTTCGAAAGATTCCTCTATATCCTGCGAAGAAGGAAACTCTGCCGGAGTATCCACGTCCATTAATTCGCCGGTCTTGCGTTTAATACGGTAGACCACATTAGGGACAGTCAAAATGAGATTAAGGCCGTATTCCCTTTCCAGGCGCTCCTGGACTATTTCCATATGCAAAAGCCCCAGGAATCCGCAGCGAAAACCTGAACCAAAAGACTGGCTGTTCTCCGGCTCAAATACAAACGACGCATCCGAAAGCTTCAGTTTATCAATTGCGTCCCTAAGTTCGGGAAAATCGCCGGGATTAACCGGGTAGATGCCGCAGAATACAAGCGGCTTTAATGTGCGGTAACCGGGCAGGGCCTGCTGGCAGGGCCTTGAGTTATCGGTCACCGTATCTCCGATAATGATTTCCCTGGGGTCGCGTATGTTGGCGGTTAAATAGCCGACTTCACCGCAGGAAAGCGAATCAACCTTGGAATATTTGAGGTCTTTAAATACCCCTAACTCTTCGATTTTGTAAGTCTTGCCGGAATACATGAGTTTAAGCTGTGTAGCGTAATCTATGGTACCGTCAAAGACCCTGACAAAAACGACCACTCCTTTAAAAGTATCGTAACGACAATCGAATACAAGCGCCTTGAGCGGGTTAACAGACTCACCCGACGGGCAGGGAACGACTTCTATTATCTTCTCAAGGATTTCCTGGATCCCGATACCTTCTTTGGCAGAAGCCAGAAGGATATCATGCTCCTTAAATCCCAGGACCGAAGTAATCTGGCTCTTCGTGCGTTCAATATCGGCATTGCTAAGGTCTATTTTATTAATTACGGGGATGATAGAAAGATAATTCTCGATTGCTAAATAGTAATTGGCAACTGTCTGTGCCTCTATGCCCTGGCCTGCATCGACTACTAACACCGCGCCCTCGCACGCTGCCAGAGATTTTGATACCTCGTAGGTAAAATCGACGTGGCCCGGGGTATCAATGAGGTTCATGGTGTATTCCCTGCCGCTTAACGCACGGTACTGCAACCTCACCGTCGATGCCTTGATCGTAATACCCCTCTCTCTCTCCAGGTCCATATCATCCAACACCTGTCCCTGCAGATGGTTTTTATCGAGTGCGCCGGTAAGCACAAGGATCCTGTCTGCCAGGGTAGACTTACCGTGGTCGATATGCGCAATGATGCTGAAATTGCGAATTAACGTCTTGTCCATATCGGTGACCTTGCGCTTCTACGCAGTGCGCCTGCTAACGCACGCACAACTTCAGAAATGGTCATTTTGGTAGTATCGATATATATGGCATCGGCTGCTCTTCTTAAGGGGGCGCATTTCCTCGTCGAGTCAATCGTATCGCGGTTACGCAAATCAACGGAGATATTTTTAAGAGTGACTCCCGGCATGCCAAGCGCCTTTAATTCCTTATAACGCCTTTTTACCCGTTCGCTAAACCGGGCGTCCAGGAAAAATTTCTTGTCGGCATCGGGAAATACCACGGTTCCGATATCCCTTCCGTCAAGCACGCTGTCCTTTTCCCTGCCCAGCCTTCTCTGCAAGCTCAGCATAATTTTCCGTATGTCTTTAATCTTTGCGATATCGGAAACGAAGCGGGTAACACCAGGCGAGCGGATATCCGCCGAAACATCGCGGCCATCGAGCAATACCCTTAAAGAACCGTCCTTGGTATATGCCAGGTCGAGTAACGTATCCTGAGCCATTGCAACGAGGGCCTTTGTATTGCGCGTCTTAATTCCCCGCTCTATAGCCTTCAAGGTCAATGCGCGATACATTGCCCCGGTATCTATGTACGTAAAACTAAGTTTCTTTGCCAACAGTTTCGCAATGGTGCTCTTACCTGCGCCCGCCGGACCGTCTATTGCGATAACCATCTAATAACTCTCTTTTGAATTTGGCGTCCCTAAAGATGCGTTCGAGCAATTTAGCTTGATTTCTTTTTGCCGCAGACTTGACCCTTGAAAGCATCCTTTCAAATACGCCGATTGACCGTATGATGTTGTTTGAATTGCTCAAAAGGATGTCGCGCCAAAGAATGCTGTCTGAAGCAGCGACGCGCGTAGCTTCTTTTAGGCTCGCAGGGGCATACCGCAGAAGCGTCGCCGGGACAGCTGCCATAAGGCAAAAAGCGACGACATGAGGAAGGTGGCTGATAAAAGCCAGCATCTTATCGTGGGCAGAAGGGCTCATTTCCACTATATCTGCGCCAATGCTTCGCCATAGTTTTTTTACCACGCGCAGGGCCTTTGTGTCCGTCTTGCTAGTAGGGGTGAGAATACAGAGAGAGTTTTTAAATAAGCCCGCCTCTGCATACGCCACTCCTCTTTTTTCGGAACCGGCCAAAGGGTGCGTGCCTACGTAGCGTGTAAACGCCTTATCGCAACGCTGTGCGATGGCTTCTTTTGTGCTGCCGACATCAATGACAATACAATCACCGGGAATGATCCGGGCAATTGCAGAAGAAAGTTTTTCTATTGTACGTACAGGCGTCGCAATGACCAGGAGGTCTGCGTTTTTAATAATGCGCAGGTCTTGCGACCCTTCGTCAATCATGCCTTTTTTCTTAGCGCGCAGAAGCGTTTCTTTGTGACGGCTTACCCCCACCACGCATTCGGCCAGGCCATGCCTCTTAATAGCCGAGGCGATGGAGCCGCCGATGAGCCCGGTTCCTACAATTGCAACTTTTCTGAAAAGCTTCATTTATATTTCTCTCCCGATAGCTTTCACCAAAATCCTTAATTCCTGCATAAGGTTTGAGAAATTCGAAGGCAAAAGAGACTGGGCGCCGTCGGATAGCGCGTCTTCCGGATGGCTATGCACCTCGATGATCAACCCGTCTGCCCCCGCAGCAACTGCTGCCTTGGCCAGCGGCGGAACCAACCCCCATTTCCCTGCCGCATGGCTGGGATCGGCAATAATCGGCAGGTGAGATAACATTTTCACCGAGGGGATAGCGCTCACATCAAGCGTATTGCGCGTAAATTCTTCAAACGTCCTGATCCCTCTTTCGCATAGAATCACATTAAAGTTTCCTCCGGCCAAAATATACTCGGCAGACATAAGCAGTTCTTTAATCGTAGAGGAGAGGCCGCGCTTAAGCACAACCGGTTTCTTAGTCAAACCGACCTCTTTAAGAAGGTTAAAATTCTGCATATTGCGTGCGCCGATCTGTAAAATATCTACGTGTGCGGCGACCAGTTCTACGTCGCGGGGATCCATAATCTCGCTTATAGTCACTAAGCCCAAATCCTTGCCTACCTGCGCCAGGTGCTTTAAGCCCTCCTCCCCCAGCCCTTGGAATGCGTAAGGAGAAGTGCGAGGCTTAAAAGCGCCTCCCCTTAATACTACTGCCCCTGCTTTTTTCGCCTCTTTGGCAATTTCATACAACGTATCTATGTTTTCAACGGCACAAGGCCCTGCCATGACCACTACTTTCTTATCGCCAATCCTGACCCCTTTGCCTACCTCTACCACAGAATCTTTCCGCTGGAATTCCCTCGATACGAGGCGATAAGGAGCAAGAACGGGAATTACCCGCTCAACTCCCGGGAATACCTCAAGCGGGGTAACCCGCAACACATCTTCAGGGCCGATAACGCCGATTATTGTGCGCTCCGTGCCCTTGGAGATGTGCGGAGTAAGCCCAAGCTTCTTTACTTTTTCGACAAGATGGTTAATCTGCTCTTCGGATGCCTCTGGTCTCAATACGATAATCATAGCCTACCTCTCTGCTTATACTGCTTTTTTGAGGGCGTTGATACATTTTCTATTCTCATCCATTGTGCCGACGGTTATCCTGATGTAATCTTTGAGCCCGTATTGCTGCATATCCCTTACGATCACTCCGCGTGTAAGCATCTTTTTAAAAACTTCAATCCCGCTTTTTTCAACATTGACGAGGATAAAATTAGCCACGGACGGCACATAGGCAAGGCCCATCGCGTCAAGCGAGTCATACAAATACTGCTTGCCTGCCCAGATAGCCTTTTTTGTTTTCCGCAGAAACCCTCTATCCCCCAGGCTTGCCAGCGCAGCAGCCTGAGCGAGCGAATTCACATTAAAAGGCTGCCTCACTTTCTCCATGCATGCGCAGAATTCGGAATTGGCAATCGCAAAGCCGATACGCAAACCTGCCAAGCCGTAGGCCTTTGAAAATGTTTTCAACAAAACGACATTCCTTGTCTTGTAATAGCTGACGCTTTCGGGAAAATCACCCACATCAATAAATGTATCATAGGCCTCATCCAGCACCACCACGACATCTTTCGGAATGGCATTAAGAAACGCGTCGAGTTCTTTCTTGTTCACATACGTACCCGTCGGGTTATTAGGATTGGCAATGAAAATAAGCTTGGTCTTGCTGTTAATTACCCTACGGATGCCTTCTAAGTCATACTTGAAATCTTTAAGGGCTACGAGGACCACCTTTCTTGCATTGACGCCTGCGATAATCGCGTATTCAAGAAAAGTAGTAGCAGAAGTAATGATATTCTCATCATACTCGACGAATGTTTTTATGACCACATCGATGAGCTCGTCGGAACCGTTGCCCAACACGAGGTTAGACGGAGAAACTCCGAATGCACAAGAAAGCTTTTGCTTCAAATAGTAGCCGTTGCTATCGGGATAACGGTTCAGGCCCTTTGAATTTTTCAAAATAGCTTTCAGCGCCTTCGGTGAGACGCCGAGAGGATTTTCGTTTGAGGCAAGCTTGATGATACCCCGTAAGCTTAGCTCTCTTCTGGTCTCCTCAATCGGCTTACCCGCCTTATAGGGGGTTATCTTTCGTATATCTTCTCTCACTATGCCCATATATAATCACCTTCTAGTCTGCAACAGGGTAAGAACCAAGTACCTTGAAAAATTTTGTCTTACGCTCCACTTCATTCAGGGCCTTTTTTACCCTTGCATCGTCCTTGTGTCCGTCAAGATCAACGAAAAAGTAATAATCCCATGCCTTTTTCTTTGAAGGCCTTGACTCGATCTTTGTCAGATTGATGCGGCACTTCTTAAAAGACACAAGGATATCGTAAAGCGCGCCGACCTTGTCCTTGATGGAAAACATAATTGAGGTCTTATCCCTTCCAGAGCGCGGGACGTCATTTTTACCGACTACCAAGAACCTGGTGATGTTGTGCGGTGAATCTTCTATGTGCGCAGCAATTACCTTAAGCGCGTATATCTTGGCTGCAAGCAAAGATGCAATGCAGGCGCTTGATTTTTCGCGAGACGCAATCTGTGCTGCACGCGTAGTACTACTGACCTCGATATTCTCGGCGTGCGGCAAATTCTCTTTCAGCCAGATCCTGCACTGGCCGAATACGTGCGGATTGGAATACACCCGTTTTATTTCCTCTTTCCTGCATTTTGCCAAAAGATTATGAGAGATGTCGAAAATAATCTGGGTTGAAATCTTCAACTCCGAATCAACGAGCATGTCCAGGGTATGGTTTACCGCACCCTCGATGGAATTCTCTACCGGAATTACTCCGTAATCGGCATTATCACGCTCTACCTCTAAAAACACATCGGCGATGCTATGGCAGGGAATGTACTCGACCTGCGAACCGAACCGCTTCATGGCAGCTAAATGCGTGAATGTCGCCTCAGGCCCGAAATACGCCACCCTTAAAGGCGTATCCAACGCCAGGCTACCTGACATTATTTCGCGGTAAATCCCCTCAAGCGCACGGCGTCCCAACGGGCCTTTATTTGCTGCAGAAGCTTTCTTGAGAACTTCTGCCTCCCTATCCGGAGAATAGGCGCTTTTACCTGCCTTACGTTTAATACGTGCGATATCCAGGCTGATTTTGGCACGTTGATTAAGCATTCGGACCAATGAACTATCGATCGTATCAATTTGCCGGCGCAGATTCTTTATGTTCATTTTCTTGCTCTCCATTTTTTTCCTGAGGTAATGTTACGTCCGACATATCAAGCTTCGGTAAATCCTCGAGCGATTTTAATCCGAAGTGCTCAAGGAATTCCCTCGTGGTTCCAAAGACATAGGGATTACCCGGGGCCTTGCGCCTTCCGGTAATACGTATCAGATTTCTTTCAAGAAGCGTCTGAATAACCCCATCGATATTGACCTGACGCAAGGATTCTATTTCAAGCCTGGTAACCGGCTGTTTATATGCAATAATCGCCAGCGTTTCAAGCGCCGGTTTCGATAATTTATCGCCCTGAGCACCTTTATGCAGTTTCTTCAAGAACACTGAAAAGTCCGGCGCCGATACCATTCTAAAACCGCCGGCAACCTCATACACGCGTATCCCTCTCTTATTCAGCTCATATTCAACCTTGAGGCTCTCAACCGATTGCCGGACCAGTTCTGCATCGATATCAAGCGTCTTTTTTATCTGTTCGACGGTCAACGGTTTCTCGCTTACGAATAACAAAGCCTCAATCGCCGACCTGATGCCGTCTTCAGCCATACTAGATCACCTAAGCTTTTTCTGCCTGTATAATTCGTTTAATAATTCTTCCGTGGTCTGGATTGACTTTCGGGATTCCATGGCCTTCTTAATCATTCCAGACGCATCTGTCTTCTTATACCCTAACTGCAACAATACTGCCAATGCCTCTTCCTGAATATCTTCCTGTCCCAGGTCTTTGAACCTTGTTGCTTCATCTTTAATAAGGCCGAACTTGCCGACTTTATTCTGAAGTTTGGCAATAATTTCTTTTGCTTTCTGCTGCCCGATGCCTGGCAGTGATTGCAAAAATGCCACATCCGCTTCGTCGATAGCCTGGGCAATTAAAGAAATCGGCTTATTGAGGGCTTTAAGGGCACCCCGGGGCCCGATACCTGAAACCGTAATGAACGCTTCAAAAAATTCCTTTTCTACATCATTCAGGAAACCGATCAAGACGGGAACGCTGCGGGATGGCTCCATATGTTGATAATGGTATGTAATGAGACTCACCTTCCCGTCTGCGCAAATACTGCCCTCGATCCGCTGCATCACACATGCAGGAATCAATACTTCATAGACTATCCCTGCGACATCTACTAAGAGGCCCTGAGGCTGTTTTTCGACTATTTTTCCGCATATACGCGCAATCATACCCTGCCCCTCAATGTGTGTGCATACGTAATCGCCAGTGCCAAGGCATCGGTGACATCCGCATAGCGGGGAAGCGTGCGCAACCCCAGCATCGTAACAACCATTTTTTCTACCTGGAACTTCGACGCATGCCCCCTGCCCACTACCGATTTCTTAACCCGCGTTGCCGCATATTCTACGAGGGCAAGCTTGCTTTTTGCGCACGCAAGACATACTACTCCGCGCGCCTCTCCTAACAAATACGCGGTGGTAGGATGGCGGTAGTGCGCATAAAGCTTCTCAAGCACCATTACATCGGGAACATGCTCCTTGATAAGGCGCAAGACGCCGTCGTATATCTTTTCCAGGCGCTCAGGTAAAGATTCTTTGGGAGTAGTAATAAGTGCTCCTGCCTTCAGGAGGCGCAACTGCGTGCCGTTGAAATTAATAATTCCGTAGCCGGTAATGGTTAAGGCCGGGTCAATCCCGAGTATTTTCATTTAAGAAGATGATATCTGATCCAATATTTCGTCGGGAATATCAAAATTGGCATACACGCCCTGCACATCATCATGCTCTTCAAGGGCCTCGACAAGAGAAAGTACCTGCTTTGCGTCGTTTCCAGAAAGCTTCACCGTAGAAGAAGGGATCATGGTAAGTTCGGCACTCTGCCATTTGAACCCTTTTGCCTGAAGAGCGGCCTTCACTTGTTCAAGGTCTTGAATAGAACAGATAATTTCATAATTTTCACTGTCCTGCTTCATTTCCTCGGCACCCGCCTCTAATACGGTGTTCAGCAAGTCTTCCTCTTTGGCGTTATTTTTGTTGATCAATATGTAGCCTTTTTTGGTAAACATCCAATTCACCGAGCCTGCCCCTGCGAGATTGCCGCCTTTCTTGGACATAATATTGCGTATTTCAGCGGTCGTGCGGTTCTTATTGTCAGTCAGCGCCTCTATGATAATCGCTACGCCTCCTGAGCCGTACGCCTCATAGATTACCGACTCATACACTACGCCTGGCAGCTCGCCGGTTCCGCGCTTA
>JAQUON010000029.1 GCA_028717045.1 Candidatus Omnitrophota bacterium
TTAGGTTTGCGCTCCGTTGAGATCTATTTAAAACCGGGACAAAGGCAAACGCGGCACTTCCTATTAGACCATAATTTTTTCTTTAAAAGGATCATACCCGGTAAGAACGGCAACGTCGTGTTTATAATGTCTAAACGGCTCGATTACGATGAACCTCAGCTTCTCAGGATTAGCGAATTACCGTCCTCAGGAGAAGTCATGAGTCACATACAAGAAGGATTGGGGATAAGAATAGAAGATATAGCCGCAAAGCCCCTTCTTTTGATACTTGTACCGGAAAGGGCACGAAAAGGGATTTCAAGACGTGCTCCCGCGACCTACGTCGGTTTTATGGAGGAACGGAACAAAGAACTGGGTTGGCCTTTTGATATCGCCGTGCTTGACGCAGAACAGATATCGGACCCTTCCATTCTTACAGAGATGACCGCATGGCTTGAAAAGACAGGCGGAGTGATTTTTAACCGCATACCGTCTTCTCGGCTCCCTCAAGAGATTAAGGATTTGCTTGATGCGCGTGGAATAAATTCATGGAGGTTTGAGAATGTGCCTAATCAGATGGCAGACGTCTTGGAGAGCATTTCCGGAAATCCGGAATTGAAGGAATACATTTCAGAGACGCAGTACCATATTCCGCATGAGTATTTATTACCCAAAATACAAGAGGCACTGGAGTTGAGCAATATTGTATTGGTTATCAATGAAGAAGATGTGTTGTCTGAGCCGCTGGAAATCTCAAGCGATATGCCTCAAGGAGACATAGCCGATATCGTGTCTCAGCTGGATAAGAAATATACCTATATGGTCAAATGGAAAATCGAGCCCTTGCGTACGATAGGGGGGAAGCCCTTTATTATTGATGCGATAGTGCAGAAAAATCACCTGGGCCAATTCCAGGTAGCCCAGAGATTGGTGCGAATACCTAAGAAAAAATTTGAAGGCAGGGTGCATGTAGGGGTAACGCCCGGCTATACGGGAAGACAAACCCTGCTTGAAGAGCTATGGATGGACGGTACTATTGACGAAGAATTGGTCATTAGCATGGACTCAATGCTGATAAAGTTAGGCAGGCATTTAGACAACCATTTCGGACCGGTAGGCAATTTTGGCTGCAAGCTTTTGATAGGCCAAGACCAGAAGATATACATAACCTTTATTACGGATATGCCTTTTCAGGCGCCCGTTGGTATTACTCCCATTATCCAGGAAAGAGTCGAGCAGACTATGCGTATTACCGACCAGGCGTTATGGAGGTACGTTAGTTTAATAAATAGGGCTTCATCAAAAGAAAGCCTAAGACAAGTTGACCTTAGAGATGTGTCGCAGGATTCAGAAAGTAGTAGCCCACTCAATGAATTATTCCAGCCGTTGGCGCATATAAGAGAGGTGTTACGGAGAGTGCAGGAAGCAAAAAAAATATTTTTACGGGTGCACCAGGCTATGCTGCCGGGGGTGTGGGATGAACAAAAAGAATTTTATCTGCCTGGCGAAGCTAAATTTTTCACAAAGACTTTGGCAAGGCATGGCCTTATCTGGCAAGGGGCTCAAGTGTTAGATATGGGTTGCGGATTAGGCCCATTGAGTACGTTCGCTGCAATTATGAAAGCGGATGTATTAGCCATAGATATTCAAGGAAGGTACATTAAGAGAACAAAAGAGATAGCCGAGGAATTGGGTGTAAGTAGGCGTGTTACCTGCGTGCAAAGTAATTTATTCGAGGCTTTAAAGATATCTGGGTTGCCGCGAAAAGAACAGTTCGATCTTATCGTATTTTTCCCGCCTATTTTCGATGAAGGAGATGAAGGTGACGAAAAGCCGGAAGTGCTTGATCCCGGCTTCAGAATCATAAGCAGATTCGTCCAGGATGCCCCAACATTTCTGAAACGCCAAGGCGTGATAGCTATCCTTTATCCGTGCTATCGAAATTACCGTTATTTACTCGCAAAACTCGCTGCTGAAAATAAGCTCAGTATACAAATAATGGCAAGAAAATTCCGCTGTTCTTTTATTGCGGAAGGAGACGGCTTTGGCGGCGGTGACATAGGCTTTGCCAGGATGTGGGCAGTATACGCATTAAGGCCTTTGCCGGTCGAAAGAGTAAAGGTGCCAGAAAACAAAGTAGCTCTCGGCCGTCTTGGGCTGGCCTCCTCCTCACCGCTTGGAGCTTTCGGCCAAAACAAGGGTTTTGTATGCGACCACTGCGGACATAAGACTAAACCTTTACCATCAGGATTCCGCAATCACTGTCCGAATTGCCTGTATTCTAACCATCTGGATAACGAACCGGGAGACAGGAGGGTTTCTTGCAAAGGTTTAATGGAACCGATAGGGGTAGAGTATTACGCCAAAAAAGGCTGGGTGATTATATTTCAGTGCGTTAGTTGCGGCAGTATCAAAAGAAACAAAGCAGCAACGGACGACAGCCTTGAGCAAATAATAGTTTTGCAGCAGCTGGCACCGGCAAAGAGCGTGTATCAAGCATACAGCAGCTCGCCGCTTAAACTAAAAGGAGTACATTTTAATGAGGAATTAGGCTTGAGCGAAGAGCTAAAATCTTTAATCATCGGCAACGCCTCCTGGGAAGTAGCTCCTAAAGTTTTAAAGCCCGGCAGAAGCGCCCATATAACATTAATGAAGCCTTTACGTTATGCGGGAATACCTCACAAAGTTATTAGCGCTCCCATACTGAAACTCAAAGGCATTGCGAATTTTGACGGGAATAGAACGACTCCTCCGCAGCCGGCTAATTATGAAGAGCCCCTTCCTACTTATTATCTTGATTGTAATCCTCAAGGAGAAATTTTCCCCAAGTTCGGAAGAAGGAAATTTCTGGGGGCCCAAAGTGCTGATTTAGCAAGAAGAGAATTTGAAATCCATATGGAGGCATTAAAAAAAGGCGCACCAGTTAATATTTCCGTAGCCTATGGTGTCTATGAAGATGGCCGTTTTCCCGAAGAAATCGGATTTGTCGTTTTAGGCATTAGAGATAGCCAGGACAGGCGCTTTGAAGATTTATTGCATGCTGAATTTATAGAAGAAATAGGCGCCTTGCATTTTAATGACTATCTCTTTGGTTTATTGGGAGTTCCGGCGGGGAAGAGAAGCTATCAAGAAGACATGCTAAGATTCTTCGCCTCTGTTTTTAAATCACGAGGCAAGGCATTAAGGTTATTTCACGACGCTGGTTTTGTAAAGTTTGAGGGCCATGACGGTAATTTCCAACTTGACGAACAGACGTCTGAAGTCCTGATGACTGATTTGGATATTTGTTTAAGGAAAAGCGAAATAGATGTACAAGAAATCTTTTTGAGGCAACTTTTTGATATTTCAAGCTGTATAAAAGCTATTCATTCGGATATTTATGCTACACCTATCAGATATATTTATGCGCAAGATGGGCAGGGCCGTAATCCCTATTTCTCGTTTCTGAACGGCTATCTCTATGATTATGAATTTAAAGAAATACGAAATATAATCGCCCCTGTGGCAAATCAGCTTTACCAGAGAAGCCGAGCAGATTCTCAGAGAGGAGCGGATATCGCATCCTTTAATGCTTCAAGACTTTTGACCGGGGAAATCTTAGGCATGTCTCTTTGTTTTGAGGTGGCGGCAATGATTCTGGGAAAACAGGGAATAAGGCCTCCTTATGGCCGGGAACAACTTGATGTGGAATTAATGGCATTTAAGCAGCGGGTATTTGAGCTTAGCAGGCAGAGTCAACAAAATGTTTTATCGAAAGCTTTGGGCATATTAAGGACTAAGATTTTCGGAAAGGGCAATGATCTTTCCAGCTCTCCTCTGAATAATGAGAGGGACGGTTCTGAAAATGAAGCAAAAGTATCTCTTTTAAGGGGACACTTTACGAACGAGTTCAGAACCGTCCCTAAAGGTGTTGCGGCGCTGGTTGCAAATTCCCTGCTTGCGGCAGCTGTGTATGTATTTGCCAAACCGGTTATGCAGGGAATGGGACAGTCAGCTTTTGCGTCTTTGCAGTTCGCGTTCAGCCTGGCTATTGTTGCGGCAGCAGCTTTATCAATTTACTACTTGCTTTCCGGCAAATTCGGCGCATTAGCCCGTAATACCCCTGGAAGTAAGGAATTGAAATGGATGGCTTTAGTCGGAGTTTTCGGGCAATTTATGGCAGCAAGCTGTATTTATACTTCAATTAAACTTGGCACCTCTTTTATGGCTGTCCTTTTTTATTCGCCGTTCATTCCTATAATTGTGGCGCTTTTGAAGCATAGATTTAATATGCCCAAGGCAGTAGCAGGCGGCATTGCATTAGGCGCGGCTGGCATTGCGCTTTCCATTATTGCCGGAAAAGGAAGCTCAGAAATTATCTCGTTAGGGATTTCTGGCTTCGCAGGCATCGCGGCTGCCTTGTTGGGCGCATGCGCATTCGCTACAAGCATTATTATCCAGCAGAAATATTTAAGAAAAGCCGATGTCAGCGCGGTAATGTGCATAAGTGCGTTGAGTGCGTTAGTGCTCTTCGGTACAGTAGCCTTCTTGCTGCAGCTTCTTCCTGTTTTTAACTGGCAGATTACGCTTTTAGGGCTTGGCCGCGTTGCGTTCTTGTTATGCGTTATTTACGGCACAAAACAGCTGCCTGCAGGCTTAACAGGCGTGTTAGTCGGTACAGTACCTATGTCAACGCTCCTTATTGAATGGCCAAGCTTAAGCCCTGTGCCCTGGCTCCTTGAGGGAGTGGCCTTAAGCTCGCTTTTGATAAGTGTATGGCTCCTGTCTCCTAAAAACGGCAATGATGACGATTCCACTCCGGGGAAAAACAGAGATAGTGCAGATACCAGTGCCCATAACACCGTTTCTTCGCCGCTGCAAGTAATCCCTACCAAGGTCTTTATGCAGGATTGGCGGTTGTTGTCTAAAGACGAACAGAAAGTTGCCGCCAAGAAAATCAGGCACTTGTATCAGCGGTGGCAGCAAAGTAACCGCATAGTCAGGCCTTTGGCGTATTTCCCCGGTGTTAATGCCGGACACATACATATCACCAAGGCGGATTCTTTATTCTATTCGGTGAATACCGACCTTGATACGCTCTTCCTTATGGCTATTGACTCGCACAGTAACAGCACCGGCTTATTCTATAACAGCGATATTGTCGTATTGCGCAGGTTCCTTGAGCAATTCAAGGGCCCGGATGTAGACCGCCGCATTTTGGATGAAGCGGGATTCCGGGAAATCGGCAGGGTAAAAATTGAAGGAATTCTGACTTTACAAAAGGCGCTGGAAACCAGAGCTGTTCCTGAACCGGAAAACGAGCATAACGATACAGGTGATGATGAATTCGACTTAAACCGTATCTGGGTAGGGCGCCAGATAAGAACGGCAAAGGAATTGGCGGAAAAAGAAAGCGCTGATTTTGTGGACGTCTTATGGAATGAATACGGCGATGCCGAGAGACGAGATGCGATGTGCGAATGGGTGCTTGGCGCGGTAATGCCACACGTGCGCCTGCAATGGCAGGAATTGTTCACTGAAGAAACAGTTACCTCAGAAATAAAAAGTATAGTAGATACTGCGTATGCGCAAAAGGCGGCACAGGCGACAAAAATACAGAAATCCAGCAGCAGCCAAGGCAGGTCCGGGTTTGCTAAGGATGTTATTGTAGACGATACGCTTACAAAACAACAGCGCCGTCTCGTACGGTTGGAAGAGGAAACTAGCGCAGGGTTGGCGCGCGCGTTGAATTGGCAAATAATGGACTCACAGGAAGAGCAGGCCATCAGATTACGCCTTGAAGTTTGGCATATTACCGGAGGCAATTTAGATACCTTTTATACGACCGGCGATTCCCGCTCATATAAGTGCGCATCGCAGGAAATCAGGGCTATCCTTAGTTGCGTAACAGAGAAAGTGGGCCGCATTGCGACGTTGCAGGAAAGAACAAGGCGAGAGCTTTCTGAAACACTAGAAGCCGCCGACAAGAGATTGCATGATTTAGCGCCTTTCGCAGTAGCGCTTGAAGCTGGCCAGGGGCACATTGCTGTCTGCAGGACCAATATTCAGGAGCTTACTGCTATACAGGAGCACGAGGCATTTGTTACAGCAGAAGCCGGAATTAAAGAAGCGCTCGACGCGCTAAACGTCTTGAATAATCTCTTGGCAGAAGTATCGGATATACAATCACAATGGTCTGGCTTGAATTTGGGCAGCTTCCAGGAGAGCCCTGGTTATGCACAAATAATTGCCACGTTGTGCGGCATATCAGCTGATGTGCCGCTTGGAGAAGCAGTGAAAAGGGCTGTTGTTTGCCTTGAGCCGATAAGGCAGATAATTGGACAAACAAAGAGCCAGCTTGAAGCGGTTAAGAGGCAGAATCTCTTAGAGGGGCTAGGGTTCTACGTACAGGAGACCCAAAACCTTGCCCGAAATATTCTGTCAGAGCTACACAGTATCGCCCCTGCAGACGTGAAGGCGCTGGATGCCATGATCGATGATTTTGATTTAGTCCTGCTTCCTTTTATGCGCAATGAAATGAAAGATATAATGCTGCAAGAGGATATCAAAAGGAGCGGTAGGGCATTTGACTTTAAAGAATCAGCCGCTTCTACCAGGCAACACGTTAAACGTGGTTACAGCGGCTATAGAACATGGGCAGGACAGCTTCGGCAGGCAATCCACGGCATGCCGCAGAGGGCGATTCAAGAGATTGAGTCAATCCTCGGCACGACCGAAGAGATGATTGCAGGGCTGTGTAATAGACTTGAAAGCCCGGGCGAGCTCGCCGAGACAGAACTCTTAAAGCAAATAGAGGCTTTTAGACAAAATAACCTTAAGATAGGCAAAGCATATGCCATGGGAGTAATGGCGTTGTGTTGCGTTCGTTTCCATATCCGTGAAGAGATATTAGTTGAGACCAAAGCTATCCTTGAAGATATCGCACAGTGGAAGCTGGGCGACCGCGCCGGCATACTTAAGCACCATGACCGGCCCGCTGATATTGACGCAGAGAGGCTTATGGAGATATTAGACAGCGATCAACAGAAAAAGCACGATGCTATACGTGAAGTATTAGGAGATGAGATGCTTGCGCGCTACAGAGAAGCTGAATTTACCCCGAATGACATTATGGAGGGAGAAAATTTGTTTAATACGTTCCTGGCACAAAACCGTATTTTCTCATTGCCAAGGGATTCAATGGTATTTATGGCAGGCAGGGAATTAGCGTTTTTCTGGCAATGGGCTGCGCTGCTCATTGAAGCGCAACCTGCAACGCTGGTGTGTTTTGGCGATTTCCGCAAAGCGCTTGCCGAGCCGTATCCGCAAGGCCTGCAGTATGAAGAGCTGCTTGCGTATCTTCGTTTTAGAGTGGAGTTCCTGCTTGAAAATGCGATGTTACGCCCCGTCAGCCCCTTGCCTTTTGTCTGTGCCCAGCGCAGGCTCTTAGAAGAAAAGGGCATTGATGCCGTAGAGGATATTTTGATGCTGCTCGTCGGTGAAGAAACATACCAGCTTAATAAGAATCTTCTGTTGCGCGTCCTGGCAAGATTCTATGAAGAATATCAGCGGCACTTTGGCGAATCCGAGGCCCAGGCACTCTCTTTCGTATTCGATGGCGGCGTATATTTTCTAAAGGATGTATTAGGCAATACGGATGAGAGCGAGAGCCTTGCCATCGCAGGTAAAGTGGATCAAGAAGAATACGGAGAGCCGGAATTTATAAAGATTGTCCACGAAGAAGAAATAGATGCCATTGATACAGAAAACCTTTATCCATTGCTAGAAGAGTTATTTTTACCGGACAAGGTTAATCTTGTCACCGCAGCCTTTGTATTACGAAAGACGAACCTTAAAGATTATGAAGCCGAAGCTCTGCATTTACTCATGAATTATTATCCCAATCTTTCTCTACATTTCTTTACTGCCGACGCAGACTTTAATGAACCGAGCTACCAGTGGCGGGCAAAAGGCGCATATCTTTTCCTTGAGGGCATTGCGGACGCCTCAAGAATCAAGCTTACCGTAATGGATCCTTCGGCTAATGCGTCGGTTGCCGAACTTATCCAGGAAGATATCAGGCAGAATCCCGGAAAAGAATATTTTGTGATTGGCGATATTGAAACCCTTGCTTCTTTTGACCCTGCTTTATTCAAGGGGCACACCATTCGGCGCTTCTTAGATGATGACATTGAGGGTGCAGGCATCTTGTGGGCTATGTCAACACATGAGAAGTTATTTGAGCCGCATGATACCGCAACCCGCCGGTTCCTGTTAGAAAAGAAAATCATGATGCCTGGCACGGAGAGAATTGTGTCTTCAGGGTTTGTGATTCTTACCTATAATGACCAACTGTTGCCTGGCGTGTTAGGGCCATATTTGTACAAAGAACACACGAGATTTTTCCATGTGGTGGATCAGCTTACCGAAGTATTATACCAGAAACTGGAATTGCAAGGTAACGTAGAAAAGCCAGGCGTCTCCTCGCCGCTTTATTTAATTCAGATCCACAGTAACCCCGATAAGACGAAGCCGCTGGAAGCTGTATTTCACTTCAGGGAGGTTATTAAAGTTCCTCTCGCTGACACAATTGATACGCGCTGGCTTTTGGCTAAGTTTGACAGTAGCCAGGGCAACAGGTTTGTCCTTATCGGAGGCAATGTCATTGTGTGTTTGCGTGAGGCCTTTGAGGATATTCTGGCGGCTTTTACGCGGGCCCTGGCTTCAGGCTGGCAGGGAAACTGCGAAATACACCTGGTATTCTTTAACGAGGCAGGTAAGAAACCTCTCAATACACAGGAGCTTATCTGGGGTTTAATCGTGAATAGCCCATTTAAGAACTTTATTTCGGAAATTTATCACAGCAATGAGGCGCAAGTTCACATTCCGGAAATGTCCTATAGGCCTATATTAGAAAACAATAAGCTGTTATATGCGGTGTACGTAGATAATAAAGAATTTGATTCTAATTGTAGCTATAAGGATGCCCAGGCCAGGGTATATTTCTGGTTTGACATAGGGACTATGGTTACTTCCGGGCATTTTAAGCATGATTTAGTCAAACAGGATAATCTTGATGAAAATTCATCTTCGCCGTTAAAAAATGAAGACGAGTTTTTTGACGCCGCCAATGCCGTTTGGCCGTTTGCCGATGAGGTATTCGGCGCAAAGGGCAAAAAGTTCATCAGATCGCTTATGGTGTTACGCAGATTCAGAGCCGAAGGTTTTTCTTTTATAAGGCTGTGCCAAAAGATTCAGGCTTTACTAATATATGGGAGCGCTGCGAAGGAGATAGTGCGCCAGGCCGTATATAACGGCGTTATCGGAATGGTCTCGAGCATGTTTCAGGAGCATCACAGCGGATACGGCCAGGTGTTAGGCATTGCCGGCGAGATATCCGGCCTGTATGAAATTATCGTCAAAAAAGGCACGACCCTTGAGAAAATCAGCCTGGGTAAATTGAGGAGGGTCAACGAGCTGGTGCGCGATGACAGCCACGGTAACGGCGTCGTCAAAGAATTTGATGCGGTAAGCAGCAATACGGTTTTTGAATTTAAGTTCCATCTCACCTTACAGAAATTATACCAGCAGGTAATCGGCATCCATGCGTTTCAGATGCCGCACTTAAAGGTGCTGCTTGATTATCCGGAATTTGCCGTCGTCAGGAACCTTGTGTATTTTGGAGAAATTGACGAAGGAAATGTTATCAAAGCGCTTAATGACTTTATCCGTATTCATCCGGAAATTGTCCCGCGTACCACAGTGACGGAAAAAGGAGGCGTTTCCGTCAAATTAAGCCTTTCTGAAATAAAGGAATTTTTGGGTTCCGAGACAACAATCGCTTTGGCGCGCGAAGAAGAGCAACGATGCAAGGCGAGGTTCATACCCGCCGATTTCCAACACAGTATGCGCTATATGCAGAAATTGATAGACGATAAAGTCAGGCAGCTTAAGGGCGAGAAGTTTGATGTAATTATTGCGGTGAGCAATACGGTGCCGGAACAATTACGAGAACTTAAAAGGATTATAAGGGATAACTGTAGGTCTGCCTCTTCCCCGATAAGAGAGGACGAAGTAGGCAAGAGAGATGGCCTGGTAAGCACAGAAGTGGATTTGCATATACACTCTGCCTATAACGGCGGCGATTTAACTCCGCAGGAAATAGTTGCAATAGCTCAGAAGAAGGGCTTAAGGGCCATTGCCATAACCGACCATAATATTTTCTCCGGGGCCCTCGCAGCGTTAGAAGCAGCGAAGAGATTAACCATTGAAGTTATTCCCGGAATTGAATTACGCACCGATGACAGCGGAATCACCAGGGATATGCTGGTCTATTTTCCTCATCAAGAAGCATTCCTAAGGGACATTAAGGTATTGCAAGAGCAGATGCCGCAGCCGTCCACAGAAGCAAAAAAAAGGCTTCCCGAAGCGATAATATCCTGGGCGCATATGTTTGGCGGAGTGGTCGTTTATGCGCATCCCGGAAAACTTAAAGGTGAAATAGTTGATGCGCAAGCCATAGAAAGATTGTTTTCTATGGGCATAGACGGTATAGAAGCCGACCACCGGCTTTTCCGCACGAGTCACAGGCAATGGCTTTTGGAGATTCTTGACAGATGGAATGCTGCGCATCTTGAGAACCAAAAGATTTTTACCATCGGCAGCGATTACCGCAGGCCTTCTTATAAAGGGCATCAGAGCGAGCTTGGCAACGGTTGGATTAAACGCGCTCAGCATCCGAATGCCCGGCATTGGACGTATGAAGAAATCGTTTTGCCTTTAAAGCAAAAAGCTGAATTGTATCAGTCCTCTTCGCCAGTTAGGCAGACTCAAGGGCCTGTTGTTGAGTCTTATACTTTAAAGAGCAAAGCCGAATTCAGGTATAGAGACAGCGACTTGATTTCTTTGTTTGGCGGCTTACACGATGCAAAAACCCTCATTGAGTTGGGCCCGAGCAACAATCTGCTGCCTTTCCGCGCTGCGAGAGAAGGTGGTTTTACGGGGAATTATATCGCGGTAGATGTATCGGATACCTTGAGCAGATTTTCTGACAGCGGATTCAAGTTATTGGTTCATGATATTTTTGATATAGATTTTATCAAAAAAGTAGTCAAACGTAGCAAGCCCCCGGTCGTGATTATTTCTTATGACGTAATAAGATATTTAAACCCCGATGGTGCCAGGGTAGCATGCGATTTAGCTGCAGAAAGACAACGCGCCCGGCGATTAGCCGACGTTTTTGCCGCTTATCCCGCAGAGCAGTTACATATACTTCCAGTAAATCGGTCCGTATCAACTGAAGAAATACATAAAATTCCCGGACTTATGCGGCAGAGAAACCGCCAAGTTATAAGGCTAATGGTTGAAGGCGGATATTACGGTTACGATGCCTTCTGGGCATTCTTTAGGCCCGATGCCGCCCTGCCTTTAAGCTTAGCGCGGTATTTGGAAGAATTACAACACGACTCTCGTTGCGAAATCTTAAAAGAAAAAGGTCAATTCGCCGCCTCTTCACCCATTGATTCGGACGAACGCAGCTGGTTTAGGGCGAATTCTGACAGGGCAGCTTTATTAAATTCCGATAATCCAGACAGGATAATTAGAAGATTCACCCCCGAAATAGTCATCATCGGGGCGGGCGAGTTAGGGCCGTTTGTCGAGCGGTTACTTAATAATCGAAAACGATTTAGCATAGTTACTTCACCCCAGGTTATTAAACAGATGAAGCAGTGGAGTTTTCCTGGCTTGGATAGGATGTTAAAACAACACATAGAAGTAGGCCCGGTACACTATAGATACGTGCAGGGCCATTATCAAATGATAAAGGCGCAGGAACCGGAATTGATTATCGGAATAGGCATGGGCTCGGTAACGGATTGGGCGAAACTTCTTGGCCATAAATTAGATAAGGAAGTCGTAATCATTCCGAGTGCTGTATCAACCAATGCTATGTTTACAGCAAATATCGCAATACGCGACGGCGAAAAGGATTCTTTCGAAGTCGGTGGCGCTTTAACCGGGGCAGTGTTAGAGGTGGTGGTTGATAGTGATTTTGCCCGATTAAATCCGAGAGGCAATATTGCCGGCGCAGGCGATTTATTAAGCAGCATTGTGGCGCTCTCTGATTGGCGCCTGGCAATTAAATTCGGCCGGGAATCAGAAAAAGAAAAGAGGTCCAGGGATTATGTTTACAGCTCGACCGAGACCTTAATTGATGAACTGATATATTTTTCCCGGCAGATAAAAGAGAATTCTAACGAAGGTATCGAGAAATCGGCAAGGCTTGCCTGTCGGGTTTCCGAATTCATGGACATAGTCCACTCCGGCAGGCCAAAGGCCGGAAGCGAGCATATACTTTCCGATACGCTGGAGAAAGAAGCGCAGGAGAGAAAAATTCTTCACGGAGAACAAGTGGCCCTCGCTACTATATTAATGAGTTATTTTCACGGCCTGGATTATAAGAATATTCTAGAAAATGCTTCTCATCTTGGCTTACCTGTTGTGCCTGAAGAAATAGGCTTAACCAGGCAAAACCTTATTGCCGGCTTAGTGAAAGCGAAAGCAAGGGCAGCCAGATTCTCCTGGTTTGATAAATATAAAATAAGTCCCTTAGATGCCGAGAGAGCGGTCGCTGAAATATTCGGCGCCTCTTCGCCGATAGAAGACCGCGCCCTTGATCCTCTAGAGTATATACACCATTTAGCCGAAAAATATCCTGACGGCAGGATAAGCGATAGGGAAGATTCAAATTTGTTCACCGACAGATGCATGGATGATGACCGGGTATATGCCCTCTGGGTCATGATTGGATTAAGGCAAGTTTTATCTGCCGGAGAAGACACTAATATTGATGAATGGCTTTCTGGTTTTGCCCAAGGGTATGTTATGATTTCTGAATTTCCCGGCGGCGAAACCATCAGACATATTTATGATTTAAGAGAAGCCGTGGATAATTCTGGTAATAGATATATAGTTTCCAGGGCGTTAAATCTCTTTATCTCGTTTGTGCCGCTAGTGCAGCTGGAGCCGTTACCCTTTGATTGGCAGGATAAGTTTATTCTAAAACCATCTAAATTTGACCCCGAAAAGCCCGTTGAAATGGAGGATTTATTCAGGAGGTCAGGCGAAGGAAGGAATGCAGTCATCGACGGCATCAGCTATACAGAGGAAGAAAGAATCGTAGACCAATATATTAAGAGGATAAGGCCAGATGCGGACACAGAAGATTTACAGAGCGATCCCTATATTTACCAAATACCCTCTTATGAAAAATGGCAA
>JAQUON010000030.1 GCA_028717045.1 Candidatus Omnitrophota bacterium
GCCTCCTTACTGTGGATTCCCAGCGCAAGGAGCTGCAGGAGCAACTGGTTAACCAGCAGGTCCTTTTGGAAGAGGCAAGCGCCCTAAGCGGCGGTTTAAAGGATAGGCTTTCGGAACTTTCCCGGATTTTGGCAGAGAGGGAGTTCCAGCTGGAGAAGAGCAGCGGTACAATTGCCCTTCTTGAAGATGAACTTGCGGATGCGCGCGCAAGAAAAGTAAAGGTATATGACGCAGTGAATTCCGAAAAAGACAGGGCGCAGGCGTCGAAAAAGAAATTAGAGGTTATTTTGAACCAGTATAATTAGAGGTGCCAGATGAGGACTGCGATGAGGAGTGCGTTCTGGTGGCTGGGTATCATTTTTGCCGGCACTATTTTTTTGACCCCCCTGTATAGCCAAAACGCGACCTTAAAAGAGGAAATCAAACAGCACTATGAGCGCGGTAACGCGTTATACGAGCAGGGAAGATTTAAAGAGGCACAGGAGGAGTTTGATAAGGCGCTGCAACTGGTAGGAGAGAGCCGCGCACACGCATCATCCGGGGCAGTTGATAAGGCAGGGCCGGGCAAAAAGGCAACAATCGAAGCAACGCAAAAGCAGGCTGTCAAAATTGGTAGCGTCAAGAAATCAACGCCTGCGCAGGAAACTGCGCCCCTTGATAGAAAAACGCAGAAGAGGCCGGAATACCTTATAGGGCCCCACGACATTTTGCAGGTTTCTGTCTGGCAGAATAAAGACCTTGACCAGGAAGTTATTGTCAGGCCTGACGGCAAGATTTCTTTCCCGCTTGTCGGCGATATGGATGCCGAGGGCTTTACCATTACCGAGCTTGATGCCATGCTTACGGAGAAGCTAAAGGAGTACGTCAGATACCCGGAGGTATCTATTTCTCTAAAGAAAATGGGGGGGCAAAAAGTTATTGTGCTGGGGGAGGTTTCCAGCCCCGGGGTATACGGGGTCAGCGGCAGCCGGACAGTGCTTGAGGCAATAGGCCTTGCCGGCGGCTTTACCAAGGACGCAGTTCCTTCGGGAGCAGTGCTTATCAGGGGAGGGTTTAGCTCGCCTGAAGCAACGAGGATTAATTTAAGCCGTGCGCTTAAAGGGGACTTGAGCCAGAACTTCATGCTTACCTCAAACGATATAATCTTTGTCCCTAAGAAATTCATTGCCAATCTTAATTATTTTTTAAATCAAATCCTTGATCCTATCTCTCGAGGCGTGTATATTTCTAAGGAGATTAATACGTTTTAAATTCCCCGCTCGTTTTTCGCTTGCCTAAAAGGGATAACGTTCTAAACGTATGGCATCCGGCAATATATTTCTTATCGAAGACCACGATGAAGCATTAAGGGTCTGGAGGGCACAAGGCGTCAAGGGCCTTGACCTCCTGCATCTGGATGCCCACCTTGATTTCGGCGTGTATGCCGCTTGCCCAATTTCAGAAGTTATCCTAAAGGCACGCAGCCTTAAAGAGCTTAAAGTTGGCCTTGAAAAAAGCATTACTTACCGCTCTTTCCAGGGCGATTTTTCCAAGCAGCTCAATATCGGCAATTATATCTATCCTGCCATGCAGGAAGGCATAGTCAGGGATTTTTACTGGGTTGTGCCCGGGAACCCCGGGGGTCTTAAAAAATCGTTTAAACTATTAAGGGGCATTTTTAAAAACGTATTCAGGCATCCTGTGGGCCTGCAATCCGTCCGTTTCAGCGCAAAAAATGTGTGCGTGAAAGCCCGGTTATTGGGAAGGAATTTTATTGTCTGCACCTTAGACAGCCTACCTTTCTTAGGCCAGGCAGTATTGCTTGATATTGACACGGATTTTCTTATTACGAGTAACCTTAGCTACGCAGATGCTACTGCATTGATAGGCAAGAGAAAGCCTTGGATCCAGCCCCCTGCATTAGCAAGTGCACTTAAAACAAAGATCAAAAACCAAAAACTTGTCACAATCGCGTATTCGGTGAATGGGGGATATACGCCGATAGTGTACCGGCAGCTTGCGGATGAACTTGCGTATTCCTTTGCTCCGAGGCAATTCAAAAAGCAATTTATAAGAAACAAAAAGGCTGCAGGGTATTTTGGCGGTTTCCTTAAGACAGGTGAAAAACGATATTACCAGAAGGCTATTGCGTTAGACCGGCACTACAGGGTAGCCGACAATAATTACGGCCCGCTGTATTTGTCTATAGGCCGGCTGTCACAGGCAAAGAAAGAATTTCTTAAGATTAAAAAGGCAGATCCGAGAAATCCGGCTTGCGTAAACGGATTAGGCCTGGTTGCGCTTAAAAGAAAAGATTTTAGGGAAGCAAAAAAACTTTTTTCTACGGTGCTGTGCCATTGCCAAGGTTCCTTATTTGGGAATATCAAGAAACAGGCATTATTTAATTTGGGACAGGCCCGGTTTGGGCTTGGAGATTACGGGGGTGCCGAAAGGAGCCTGCTGTGGTTCCGGCAATTAGAGCCGATGCATGCTGAAAGCCGTTACCTGTTAGGCCTGATTTTTGAAAAAAAAGGCGATTACAGGAAGTCAGCCGAATATTTACAGGATGCGTTGCGCCTAGGCCTTTTGCGTATTGAAATACTTGAGAAACTGCTAAAAATCGCTTGGCTTCTCGATAATAAAAATGCTATAATTGAATCTATAGAATCGCGGGCGCGGGAATTTAAGAGGTTTTTCATAAGGAATGCAGGATTCAATGATAGGCGCATCATGCGGTTTCAGGATAAGAATTTGGGGAAGAGGGTAAAAAAGTTAGAGGAAGCCTTGTCAAAAATAAAAAAGGAGGCGCATCATGCCTAAGAAAGAAAAATTCAAACCCGTAATCAGCCGCGTCAAGCTGAACCCGGAGCAGGCAGTTTTAGTGTGCTCTTGTTATAATGCAGGAATGGTATATGGAGGAAATATCGGCACAAGGTATACCTCAGGTTGCAATGCCGGCCTAAGGTCAACGCGTGCTTACAATTGTTTATTTGAAAATTGGCAAGCTTCGACGTAAATTCCTTATCTTCTTTTAGATTCTGCCCTAAATAACCGAATCCTTGATTTCTATGGAAGAAAGAAAGCATAATTATTTATACTTACGCCTTGTTAAGAAGAATCACCGCCTGCCCGTGGATGGATTTCTTGAGCTCACCTATTTCTGCAACTTAAACTGCCTCCATTGTTATGTAAAAGGTTCTGAACGCCCTAAACAAGAGCTATCTACTTCCCGCTGGAAAAGTATTATACAGGAAATCAAAAAAGCAGGTTGTATGTATCTTGTGTTTACCGGCGGAGACCCCCTGGCCAGGGATGATTTCCTTGAGCTTTATACATACGCAAAAAGACAGGGATTCATTATCACTATTTTTACCAACGGCATCGGCTTTACGGACAAAATGATAAAGTACCTGGCTAAATCCCCGCCTTATTATATTGACCTTACTTTAAACGGGATTACGCCTGAAACGTACGAAACTATCACCCAAGTGAAAGGTTCTTTTAAGGCGGTGATGGAGAATATCGAAAAGATAAAACGGCATAATCTTCCTTTGAGAATAAAAGTAAACTGCATGCAGGAAAATAAGCATGAAATTATGCGAATAAAGGATTTCGCAATGAATCTGTTGGGCGCTTCAAAAGGGCAATACCTGTTTGCCTATGACGTCGAACTTTTCCCGCGGCTTAACGGGGATAAGAGCCCTCTTGCCCAGAGGCTTTCCGTGGAGGAGGTGGGAGAGCTTATTGAAAGGGATAGTGATATGCGCAACGAATATGCGCGTTGTCTTGACAGCAGTAAGCCAGGAACCGAGGAAAATGCCAAGCTGTATAAGTGCAATGCCTGGAGCCATCAGTTTTTCATCAATCCTTTCGGAAGGCTCAAATTCTGCCAGCTCACAGATAAGTTTAGCGTCGATCTATTAAAGATGCCCTTTAAGCAAGGCTTCTACCGGGAATTTCCTAAAGTGGCGGACGAAAAATTCAAAACCGATTCTGAATGCAGAACTTGTTCTTTGCGTAATATGTGTATCAGCTGCCCTGCAAAGGCATACCTTGAAGCAGGAAATGAGGAATCACCGGTAGAATATTATTGTCAATTAGCCAAAAGAATAACTTCTGATATGAAGGGATCGCTACATGGACAAAAAGAGGAGGTAGCAGCAAAATGAAAGACGATACAATTTTAAGCAAAAACCCCGATGTCGTGACACGGGTAATAGACGAGGAGACTATCCTTATTCCGATTTATAAGACTTCTGAAGATATCAATTGCATATACACGTTAAACAAGAGTGCTGCAGCCGTATGGGATTTGATTAACGGCAAGCGCAGTGTCGGCGCTATCAAGAAAGAGGTGCTTAAAAAATTTGATACCACCCCCGAAGCGCTTGATAAAGAGATGGATGAGTTATTAAAAGACTTAACGGAAATCAAGGCAGTGCGCAATGGAAGAAAGAATTAGGCTTAAAATTGCGGATACGATCATTTCGTTAGAGAGCGATTATGAGCTTGAGACGCTTAACAGAGAGGAAATGCGGACTCAGTCCCCACAACGCTTTAAGAATTTCATATACAAGGGCAATACAAAGCCGCACATTTCCATTGAGGTAAAAGTCAAGAAATCATTGCCTGTTATAAATGGTTTAAAAAATGTCTTTATCAGTTACCATCCGCAGGATAGCCGGGCCAACTGGCAGCTTTTGCATAACGGAAACTCTTTCTATTTCCGCTCTTTGATTAAAGGCAAGCTTCAGCTTATGAAGATTAATAAAGGATTTAACCGTGTGATTGCGTATCTTTTGCCGAAGAAAGAAAAAGGATCCACGTGGAATTACATTGATATCATTTACGATTTTTTGCAGGTGCTGCTCATAAATTACTTTGCGTTGCATACGCAAGGCGTATTTGTGCATAGTATCGGCGTAAAAGACCGCGACGCAAGCGGCCTGCTTTTTGCCGGAAAATCCGGCTCAGGCAAGAGCACTACTGCGCGTATCTGGCATGCGCATTCGCATGCGATGGTACTTAACGACGACCGCATTATCGTGCGTAAAACAAACGGGTCTTTTGCCATATACGGCTCTCCCTGGCACGGCGAATTCAGCGATTATCTTATTTCCCGGATCGAATCCGCTGCGTTAAAAAAGCTTTTTTTCATTCATCACGCACCACATAACACCGTAAGGCAGATAGGAGAGAGGGAGGCGTTTCATAACTTATATCCGACGCTTTTTGCGCCTTTTTGGGATAAAGGGCTTTTGAAAAATACCGTTGCCTTTAGCAGCGATTTAATCAAGCATACTTCATGCTTTAGCCTCGGCTTCGTGAATAACAAACGGGTAATTGATTTTGTCCGGCGCATATGAAAGAAGTTAAGTACCAAGACTTTAGTTTTAGCGCACACAGCAGGAATTGGCAGACGGCCAGACCCAGCCTGTGCCAATTTGAATTAACGTTTCGGTGCGGCCTGCATTGCAGGCATTGCTATACCGATTGCTACAATACTGCTTCTTACGCAAGCAGCGAGCTTGCCCTGAAACAAATTACGCATATTTTAGATACAATATTTGCTACAGGCGTCCTTTGGGTTTGTTTTACCGGCGGAGATCCTTTAATCAGGCGTGATTTTCTGGATATTTATGCATATGCGAAAGCAAAGGGGTTTATTATTACTGTTTTTTCCAACGGCTATTCAATGACCAGGGAGATTGCAGCGTATTTTAAGAAAAAGCCGCCTTTTTCCATTGAGATAACCCTTAATGCCGCAGAAACACAGTTGTATGAGGCGATTTCGCAGGTGCCCGGATCTTTTAAAAAGGCCATCTTTGGTATTGAGCTGATACGCAAATATGGACTTCCTTTAGTGCTTAAATCTCAGATTACCAGAGACAATTTTGGGGAATTCCGGAAATTGGAAAGGTTTGCGGCTTCGGTCAAAGCGCAGTTCAAGCCGAGCATAAATCTGCACGCCCGGCTTAACGGCGACGCTGAGCCATGCGCGATGCGCCTGCCGCTTGAAGATTTTGTAAAATTAAACGGATTTCAGATTGACGGGGATGAGGGATGCAGTGGCGGCTTTAGAAAAGGTGCTGCAGAGGTACACAGGCTGTTTCAATGTGCAGTGCTTAGTGGCGATGGCTTCCAGATTGATCCGCAGGGGAATGTGTTTCTGTGCAATCTTTTAAGGAAGCCTTCTTTTAATGCGCTGAAAGACGATTTACGGACAGGCCTGCGCCGGCTACTCGATGAAATGAGGGCTATGGTATTTCGTTCGGATTCGGAATGCAGCAGCTGCCGCTTAAGGGGCCTCTGCCATAGCTGTCCGGGGAAGGCGTATTTAGAAACCGGGGATTGCGAAAAGCCCGTGCCTTATTTTTGCCGGCTTGCAAAGGATTATCTGGCTTCAAAACAAAACACTATCAGTAGTGCGAAAAACGCATGATACAAGAAAGACATTCCTTACAATTTTCGCATAACTTACAGGCAAGTGCACAAAAAAATTATGCCCCCTTAAGGGTATTGTTTGAACTCACCTACGATTGCAATTTTGACTGTATTCATTGCTATGTTCCCAAATGCAACAGAAAAATCAAATCCCTTACTGCCAAAGAAATTTTTCTGATACTCAACCAGCTTCAAGAGCTGGGGTGTTTCCACTTGGGTTTTAGCGGAGGGGAAATATTCTTAAGAAAAGATATCCTGGATATCCTCTGGTATGCCAAAAAGAAGGGTTTTAATATAATCCTGCTCACAAACGGTTCTTTAATTAACAGGCACATTGCCGAGGAATTACGCAAGCTTACTTTGAACAAAGTGGATATTACGCTGCATTCGCTCAATCGCAGCCATTTCGAGGCTATCAGCCGGGCGAAAGGCTCTTATGTGAAAGTAATGCGCGCAATAGAATTGCTTCATCAGCGCAAAGTGCCTCTGGGCATAAAAAACTGCTCTCTTGCGTTGAACCGGGATGATTTGCAGGGCGTAAAGGAGTTTGCCGAAAAGCTGGGAGTTGTTGGAAGGATCGGGGCAGGGGTAATATCTTCCTCCCGGGAAGACATTATGCAGCAAGATACCTGCGTATCAGGGGACAGGCAAAAGCCTGATTCCCGGCATCTGTTTCCCTGTAGGGCAGGGACCAGTTCCATGGTCATTAACCCCCAAGGCCAGCTCAAACTCTGCCCTAATATAGATTACCCTTTGATTCATGCAAGAAAGGGCGGCGTTGCCGAATCATGGCGTAAGTTAAATAATGTAGTTAAAAAGATAGAAAACGAGTATTGTGTATCTCCTCAAGCGCGGGGCAGGGGTGTTGCGCTTCGTTGGTGTCCTGCAAAAAGTTGGGTTAAATACGGCAACTTTACACAAACCCCTGCGGATAGGCGCAACGCTTTGGAAAAAGGTACAATCAGGAATATGGCTGGGGTGCCTGTATAATGATACAAATTCCCCATAGAAACAAGGTGACAAGGCTCGGCGTAGTTCTTTCGGATTCCCATCGGCTTTCTGAGAGCGTACGCCGCTTAAGTGAAAATGCGCTACGCATCATAAGAGATGACTTCTGTGCAGTTGAATTTAACCCTGATGCGTATACCCGTAACACCAGGCGCCTGCGTGAGTATACACGCTTCGCGCAGGGGGTAGGCGTTATTCTATTCCTTCCCCGCGTTGATTCCTCTTTTGTGGTTCCGCAAGAAACACCGCTTATGTTCTTCGGACTAGGAGCAATGCCGAGGCCGCACCGCCACCTTTTTGAATACCATAAATTTCTCTTTCCGCAGAATTCTATATTATTATCATGCACGTCAGATATAAAGATTTTTCGTGAACTCTTTCCTCGCTTCAGGGAGATGGCGTATCTTTTGCCATGGCCGGTTGATACGGAGCTTTTTGCCCCTGTCCCGGCGCGTGCCCGGCTCAAGGCAAGGAAGGCGCTTGGAGTAGGAACAAGCCAGCATTTAATACTCTATGCGGGCAGGGTGTGCCCGGAGAAAAACATTCATACGCTTCTTAAGGTTTTTAAGGGAGTAACGCAGCGTTTACGCAATGTAAGGCTTCTGATAGCAGGCCTTGATTCAAACGCTCGCTACGACGATTTTACGAATAACATAAAGGATTACTCCCGGTATTTGAAGGGCCTGATTGGCCGTTACGGTTTAAGAGGGAAAGTTCGGATCATGCCTTCGGTTAAGAAAAAAGGGCTTCCTGCGTTATATTCGGCAGCAGATGTGTTTGTAAACTGCACCCTTTGTCCTGATGAAAATTTTGGCTATGCGCAAGTAGAGGCTATGGCCTGCGGCACTCCGGTTGTATGCTCTTGCTGAGGCGGTTTAAAAGATACGGTAAGAGACGGTTTCGCGGGTTATCATATGCCTACTACGCTCACCCGAAAAGGGCCTGCGCTTAATTGGCGAGTTGGCGTTACAAAGATCGTGTCACTTCTTAAAGATATGCCTTTGCGCAGGGAATTGAGCGAAAACTGCCGTACGCAGGTTGAGCGTAATTATTCTTTTTCCCGTTTTTCATCGCGGCTTGCGGAAACAATAGGTGATACGATACATAGGAAAGACAGGAATGGTTACGGTTTTGGTAAGACACTATTTAGGCATAGCCAGCCTGATATGATGTCATTTTACCTTGAGTTTATTTATAGGCACATGTATAAAAATCACACAACGGGCGGCCAGCCTGCAAGGGGCGTCTATGAGGATCACGATGATATATTCAGGCGCTGCGCAGGAAAATATGTTCGTTGCTCCGGATAAATACTATGGAAGAGCGTAACACTGGGAATTTGTACGAAAGGCTAAGAAAGACAAATATTGCGTTGCGCATGCAGATTGATTGCACCTACCGGTGTAACCTTAAATGTGTCCATTGTTTCCAAAGCAAACGCATAGACAAGGAGCTTACTTTTGCCCGGTGGCATGAGATTTTGATACAGCTCAAAGAGCACGGGTGCCTTGAGATAATCTTTTCCGGCGGAGAGCCGTTTATAAGGGAAGACTTTCTAGAAATACTCATGGATGCTTCGGATATGGGATTTGCGATAAAAATCAATACTAACGGTACTCTGCTTAAAGAGAATGATGTGGCGCAATTGCGTAAGGTGAGGCTTACGTTTATACAGGTCAGCCTCTACGGAGTACTCGCTGCTACGCATGATTTGCTTACTGCCCAGCAGGGCACTTTCGAAAAAGTGATGCAGGCGATAGGCTGGCTTGAGAAACACAAAGTGAAATTCCGCATTGCATTCTTAGTGACGAAACATAATGTCAATGAGCTCGCATCTTTTAGGCGGGTCGCACGGGAGAGAAAGTGGCCCGTGATATATGATCTGATTATTTATCCAACTTCTGATGGGGAAACGTTTCCTCTTGCGCACAGGATTTCCGATGCGCAGATCGAACAGGTCGCTTCTGATCCTTTATTCAAGAATAATATTGTCAGCCGGGTTCTTTTGAAGCCTGCATTATCGGATTTTGGGAGTTCGGTCGGGTATATTTCTCCCTACGGAGAAATTTATTCCTCGGCGAATGTAAGGATACTGTGTGGAGACCTAACGCGCGATTCGTTTTCGGATATTTGGAGCAATTCAGCCTATTTGAAAAAACTCAGGTCTCTGAAGTTAGAAGATTTTGAATGCAGCAGGTGCGATTGTTTTTTAAGGTGCCTTATGTGTGAGCCGACGCTGGCATATTTAGAGCACGGCGACCTGCTGGCTATCCCGCAAGAAGCCTGCCGGTTTACGAAAAAGGTAATGGCAATGCGCAAAGAAGAGTGCGCAGTGCAATGATTTTTATCACGCAAAGAGAGGAGGAAAAGCATGAAACATACGAATAAGGGCACGCATAAGAAACAAAAAGGCGCTGTGGCCGGATATGAAAAGCCCGCGTTAGTAAAATTTAAACGGCTGAACGCAAAAGTCGACACATCTTCGCAAAATCCCGTAGCAACAAGGGGATGCTCGTAGGGGAAGTCTTTTTAAAAAGGAGTAGGCATACTATGGATTCAAGAGGGACAGGGTCTTACGCGGTTCATAAGGATAAGATTGCATATCGGGTCATCGAAGAAGAAGCCGTGCTTTTGAACGTGGATAAGGGCGTGTATTATTGCCTTAATAAAACCGGGACTGCGGTCTGGGAGTGTTTGGCTCAAAGCAAGGGCGTCGCTGAAATCCTCAAGTTACTAAGCAGGCGTTTCCCAGATGTTCCTTTAAAGAGGCTCGAGAGGGATTTACACGAAGTGCTGCGTGATTTGGAGAAAGAACAGCTTATCTACCGAAAGAAATGAGCGCAGCGAATATATGCCGTACACAATCACGGCTTTCGCACACTTTTTCCGATGGCCGTATGTGCCGCCTTTTCCATTTTCCCATCCTTTACTGCAATAATGAATGCCTGCATTGTCTGGTTCCTGCGAAGCCGCAAGGCAAGGTTATCGGGCTTTCAGAAGTTACTCCACTTATTAAAAAAGGCAGGAAGCGCTTTTCTCAGGTGAGTATCGGCGGCGGTGAGCCGACCCTTTGGGCCAGCCTCTTACCCTTGATACGTTATTGTAAAAATTTGCATTTTAACGTACAGCTTCATTCAAACTGCCGGAAAATGTCTGACGAAGCCTTTGCATTACGCATAGTAAAAACAGGCATTGACGGCATCACCGTTCCTTTACATGCCCATACCAGCACCATACATGATGCGATTACCCGAAGGAAAGGGAGTTTCCTTGAAACCATAAGGGGCATCCGTAACCTTCAAAAATGCGGGTTTGAGAATATCCACGTGATGGTAGTAGTGCAGAAGCTGAATTACCGCATCCTGCCTGTCATTGCGGAATTCCTTTGCCGCAAGGGAATACAAACGGTCAGTTTTGACGCAACGGTTTTTACCGGAGCCGCAGTAAAAAATTTCAATTTGATAGCAGTAAGGATTAGCAAGGCTGCTGCGTATCTTCAAAGGGCCTTATCGATATTATCCCATGGCAATGTGGAGGCGTATTCGACTTCGTTTCCTTTCTGTGTCATCAACAGGCCCTATTGGCGTTTTCTTGTAAATACGCGTAATTCTTTCGTAATTACTAATCTCTCTCAATCCGTGGGCAATAATTCCGGATATCGTTGCCAGGGTTGCGGCACAAGCCTCGCTAAGGTATGTGCCTCCTGTAAGGCGAGGTTATTCTGCCCGGGAACGTGGTATACGTATTATGATTTTTTTGGCGAGAAAGAATTTAAGCCGCTTAAAACCGTGGCTATGGCGGATATTGTCAGGGCCGTATCAGGCGCCGGCATTAAGAATATTTTTGGCATACCGCCTTTTTAAAAGGCATAACCTAATACTCTCATAATGAACATCTGCATAGTGGCGCATTCCTATCTGCCTGATTTGGGCGGCAGCGAAGAGGTTATCAAACGGTTAAGCAGGGAATTCCGAAAAAAATCACATAAGGTGATCATTCTTGTGTTTACTACAAGAAAAGAACTACCTGCATTTGAATTGGTTGACGGAGTGCCTGTATATAGGTTGGCAGTGCCTTTCCTTATCTTGTTCCATGACGGCCTGCACGGCGTAAGTGAGGTATCCAGGCTATGCAGCCGGCTGCCGTTTCTATTGCGCAGTTTCAAGCGCCTTATGGATGAGAACCATATAGAGGCGGTGAACGTACAATTTTGCGGGGTAAATGCATTTTGTACCTGGTTATTTTCTTTTTTTTATCCCTGCCGTTACATCCTGACGCTGCAGGGATTCAGCATGCAGGTGTTTCCTTATTTAAAAGGCATCAAAAGGCGCCTGTATCAGGCGCTATTCAGGCGTATTCTACTTCGCGCCTCCTGCATTACTTCCTGTTCGCAGGCGCTTCTTAATGACGCGCTCGCGCATATTCCTTCAGCCACCCCGAAAACAAAAATCATTCCCAACGGGGTAGAGGCAGGTGAATTTGAAAATAAGGGCAAGCCCTTAGTCGACCCTCCCTATATTCTCTGCCTCGGAAGAATGCATGCGCCGTTTAAAGGATTTGATTTAGCGCTTATGGCTTTTAAAGATATTCTTGACCAGGGATATGATATCCGTTTTGTCATCGCAGGGGAGGGAGAAGCACTAAAGGAATACGAAGAACTTGCGCAGCTTCTTAGGATCAGCAACCGGGTTATTTTTTACGGCAGGACCGAAAGGGCGCACGCAATAAACCTATTTCAACATTGCCAGTTTTTTGTGATGCCTTCAAGGATTGAGCCTTTTGGAATCGTGAATTTAGAGGCTATGGCCGCAGGGAAGGCAGTTATTGCCGCAAGGACAGGCGGTATCCCGGAAATAGTAGAAGACGGCACGGACGGGTTGTTATTTACGCCTTGCGATGTCAATAGCCTTTGTGCAGCGATTAAAACACTGCTTGACGATAAAGACCTGCGGCAGCGGCTTGGCCGTAACGGAAGCGAAAAGGTAAAGTCAGATACGTTTAATTGGGAAAAAGCCGCTGAAAAATATTTAGACGCGTATAGGCTTGCAAGGTTATGGCGATGAGGAGTTTTCCTTATAATGATGCCTTACGGGTAAAAAATATCCTTGAGGCAGATTCTTCTTTTTGCAAAAGGCGTGCAATAGCCGGGGGGATGCCTGTTGACTTGATAGTTAATGATACATTGAGGTGTAATTTAAGGTGCCTGATGTGTTCTTTGCCGAGAAAGGGCCGGCATTCTGATATGGATTTCAGGCTTTTCCGTAAAATTGCTACGGAGAGCTTTCCCTATGCGGCAAGAGTCACATTGAGTGTTGCAGGAGAGCCTTTTATGAACCGGAATTTTTTCCGCCAACTCGACTTGATTGAGCAATATAAAGTTACACTGTCGCTTTTCTCAAATGCCACGCGGTTGCCGCAGGGCAAGAAATTATTGAGGGTTATAAAGAATCTTGGAGCTTTGTTTGTTTCGGTTGACGCAGCTACCAAAAAGACCTATGAGCGCATAAGGAGGGGAGGGTCTTTTGAGAACGTAATCAATAATATCCAGAGGTTTAATGCCTGCCGCAGCACTCTGCCAGTCCGGGGAAGGCCGTTACTTATTTTTTGGCTTGTATTAATGAGGTCCAATATAGAAGAGTTGGGCGCGTATATACAGCTAGCGATGCGCTTAGGCGCAGACGGCATCGGGTTCTCGCACGTTACTGTTTATAACAACAAAATAAAGAAGGAATC
>JAQUON010000031.1 GCA_028717045.1 Candidatus Omnitrophota bacterium
CCTATTTTAACGTGGCCATCAATCTTAAATATATGAAAGACCCAAAGCTTACCAAAAAGCTGAGGGCCCGAATGAGACGGAATGCAAAGTCGGTCCTGCGTATCAGGCAACAGACAGAGGTAAAAGTTGGCGACATTATTACAGGGTAAACAACTTACGGCCAAAATTAAAGCTGTCCTAGAAGCGGATATTAAGGAATTCAGGCAGAGAGTAGGTACTGTGCCAGTTTTGGCGTCTATTGAAGTCGGCGATGACAAACGCATAGGGATCTATACCTCAATGCAGAGGAGGGCTGCAGAAGGGCTTGGTATTGAATATCGCCTGAAGCATTTCGCAGGAAATATTACGGAACAAGAGCTGATCGATCAGGTTCATCAGCTCAACGGTGATGAATCGGTCAACGGCATTATTGTCCAGCTTCCTTGCCCTGCGCATATCGATGATAGGAAAATAAGCCAGCGTATCCGGGTGGATAAAGATGTAGAAGGGATACACCCCGAGAATCTTGGACGGCTTCTATTGGGTCAGGCACGCGTTATTCCTTGTACGGCTGCCGCAGCTATGGAGCTTATTAACGCCACGGGAATTGATTTGTCCGGAAAGAACGCGGTGATTGTCGGAAGGAGCGAAATTGTCGGTAAACCGCTCATATTTTTATTATTGGAGAAATCCCCTACTGTTACCATATGCCATTCGGGCACCAGTAAGGCCGGGAAGTTGGAAGAGTTTGTGGGAAGCGCTGATATCTTGGTCGCCGCAATCGGTAAGCCCGCGCTGATAAAAGGAAGCTGGATCAAGGAAGGCGCAATTGTCATTGACGTAGGGATAAATCAGGTAGGAGATACGCTGGTCGGCGATGTCGAGTTCGGCACGGCTCAGAGGAGAGCTTCTTTTATCACTCCTGTCCCCGGGGGAGTCGGCCCTTTAACTGTATTCATGCTGATGCGCAATCTTATTAACGCGGCAAAGCTGCAGAGGGGGTTCGGCGGGTAGCATACCTTGCTCTTTATGATGCGCCCATTGATAATGCGAAAGGATTTAGAGTCCTCCTAATACGGTTAATCCCCGTTTTTTCTCACGTAATAATCTTTGTATTTCTTTCATGCAGGCCCAAGGTATCGACAAAAAAGAAACTTCTTGTCTGGGAAATAACAAGTTTGCCCCTTCCTGGGATTTATATGCGCTCGGGCTGTTGGTGTTGTGTATAGTATTGCAGTACCTGCGCTGGCAGATGTTCCCGCTCTTTTTGGATGTGTATTACCATCTTTCCGTGATGCACGGCTTTGATACGGCCGGAGGCTATGTGACGCGCAGCTTCTGGCAGGCATCGCCATCGGGCATACCGCATCTGTATCCGCCGCTTTTGCATATTACGATGCTTGCCGGCTATAAGCTGGGCTTGTCCGATATCGTTATTGCCAGGCTGCTGCATTTCCTTTTTTATCCTTTACCCCTTTTCGTATCTTGGTTTTGTATAAAAAAGTTATTTAATTCACGGCTCGCATTCTTTGCGCTCCTGCTCTTGACAGTTCCCTTTTCGTTGTACCTTTCTTTTATTAATACGACTGCCTCGACCCTGGCAATGCTCTTGGGCATGCTTAGTTTTCTTTGCGCCGAAAAAGGTAAAAGGATTGCTTCTGCGCTTTTACTCGCATTGGCTTTTTACTCTCACGCGCTGCTGTCATGGGTTTTTCTCTTTACTTTTGTACTGTACGCACTTTTTGCGAAAGAAACGCGCAGGACCTATTTTCTTGTAGCAATAGCCGCACTTGCGTGTGCCCTTCCGATGCTGATCCATGAATATTCGCACCGGGCTTTTTTCTCGTTCGTGTATCTCAAAGAAAACGAAGAAGTAGGGATCCACGTTTTCATTATCGCCCTGGCAATTGGAGGCATTGTCCGTTGCGCAAGATTAAAGGGGAGGTATTATTTTTTTATTGCGCTGACCATTAGTTTTTTTGCGTTTCTCTCGCAGTTACCCTATCGCTACTTTAGCGGCGAAGGCATGGTTGCTTTTGTGTTGCTTGCAGGCGTTGCCTTTGAGTATCTGTTTGTGCGTGCATCATCCAAAAAGGGTGCCCGCATATTGGTAATTGTTGCCGCGGTTTTCATTTGGGTGTTTTCGCCTGCGTTAAGGTTTTCGGGGGGAAAACCGTCATTTTTGTTGTCGCAGTCCACTTTAGTCAACCTTATGCCGCACTGGAAGAGCCATAGCGGCCCTCTTGAGTTGTCGATCTGGCATCCGAGGTATTACCGCGAAATAGCAAGCCTGGTAAAGGGGCACTCCCGGCAAGACGATATACTGTACAGTAATTTCAATTACTTTTCCGGGGCACTCGGGATATTTACCCAACGGGCGACTTCTAATATTATGCTCAGAGAGATCAAGCCGATACGTAGGTTTGACGCAGTAAAAGCAGCGCGGATAATCGTATGGCTTAAGGATGTCTCCGATACACCAGGAGAACCGTTTTATTTAATCCATAAGTACGGTCTGCGAAAAGTAGGAGAAACCGAGCTCGTATACATTTACGAAAACCCGGATGCGCGCGGGAAACGCCGCATTGCAAGACCGCTCGTCACACTTGCTGCCATCGGTTGGATAGCGGCGTTAGTGGCCTTACTTATAGCTCTTGATATCAGAAAGGCTCCCCGGTAGGCAAGGGCGCAAAAAGTTATATTCCGCCCGATAAAACTGTGATACAATAAAAAATCAAATCGTTAAAAGCGCAGCATTGCAGGAGAGGGTGTTTGACAATGAGTGTAAAGGACAGAATCGCCCAGGGTAAGTTTATTATTACCGCAGAGATAGGCCCTCCTAAAGGCAAAGAAACGGCAAAGGTTCTTGCAACTGCGCAAGGACTTCTGCCTTATGTCGATGCAGTCAATGTGACAGACCTTCAGAGCGCAGTAATGCGCCTGGGTTCGCTTGCAATATGTATTTTGCTAAGACAAAGGGGCATTGAGCCGATTATGCAAGTTGCCTGCCGGGACAGAAACCGGCTTGCCCTGCAGTCGGACATCCTTTCTGCGGCAGCACATGGCATCTCAAATATCCTTATACTTACCGGCGACCATCCTGTGCTCGGCGACCATCCTGATGCCAAGCCGGTGTTTGACCTTGATTCCGTCCAATTGCTTGAGGTAGCGAAGAAATTAGAAGAGGGCTTTGATATGCAGGGAAATAAACTGGAAGGGGAGCCGCCGCATTTTTATAAAGGGGCAGTGGTAAACCCCGGCGCAAAGCCGCTTGAGCCGCAAATCCTTAAGATGGAAAAAAAGATTGAGGCAGGGGCGGAGTTTTTTCAAACACAGGGCGTCTATGATATCAAAGTATTCGAGCATTTTATACACAAAACCAGGCATTTAAAAGTTCCGATTCTTGCGGGCATCATCCCTTTAAAATCCGATGCGATGGCCCGTTATATCAATAAGAATCTTGCCGGCGTTTCGGTCCCCGATGCATTGATACGCCAGATGCAAGAAGCCCAGAATAAAGCGCAGGAGTCTATTGTAATCGCATCGAGTTTGATTAAAGAGCTCAAAGGGATGTGCCAGGGTATCCACCTCATGGCGTTAGGCTGGGAACGATTCATTCCCGAGATTCTCGCCTCTGCAGAAATCCAGAGAAAATGACCAAGGTAGTTTTTATCGGCGCCTCTGCGGCAGGACATACTGCTGCAGTGGCCTTAAGAGAAAAAAACAAGAGCTGCGCGGTTACATTAGTTACCCAAGAGCGCCATCCTTTTTATGAAAAGAGGCGGCTTGTGGATTTTCTTGCCGGGCGCATCAGCGAAGGCCAGCTCATGGCAGTGAACGAAGGATTTTACGGCCAACAGGGAATAGTTTTTTTGAAAGAAAAAGAGGTGACTGCGGTTAATCCGGAAAAAAAGCGAATTTGTATCGAAGGCGAAGCCCCTCTTGAGTATGATCTGCTTGCGGTATGCTCCGGTGCGAGCTTTACGCTTGCGGATATCCCGGGAGCCAAGAAACGCGGGGTTTTTCGGCTGCAGTCACTCAATGATGCCGAAGAGTTCCTGAATTATCTTATCAATGCCCCTGTGTGTGTCGTAGGCTCCAATCCCTATGCCCTTGCCATTGCCGATAGCATCGCATCGAAACAGAAAGAGGTGAAATTAATCGCCCCTTGCGGTATTGACCCTACACTGAAAAGCAAATATATTACCGAGGCCTGCGGTGAGCAGGAGGCAGGGACAATAGAGATTGTCAATAGCCAGATAACAGAAATTATCGGCGACGGCGAAGTGCAGGCTATACGCATAAAGACGGGTAAGATCATCGGTGCATGTGCGGTGATTTTTGCGGATCGCACCCAAGGCAATACCGCTTTTTTAAAAAACAGCAATATAGAGATGCGCGAAGGGCTGCTTAGCGTAGATGAGGCCTTGCGCACAAGCCTGGGTTCTGTATACGCCTGCGGTTCGGTTTGCATCGGGCAACAAGAGGAAATAGGCCTGAAGGCATGGGATGAAGTCGTACGGGAAGGTTATGCGCTTGCGGATTCGCTCCACAGGGCGATAGGAGAGCAATCGTAGAGGATGCGCGTAGTCCATAGAAGCCGTCGTATAGAGTACAGAGTGTTATATGAGTTATGCGTAGTGCGTGTAGCGTTACGCGCTATGCTCTGTACGCCGTACGTATAACGCCGTACGCCGCGCGCATAGCGCACAACGCAATATGGCCAGCTCGTTCTTGGCCTCTCTTTGTCCACGATGCCCGTTGTTTTTACAACCCTTTGGCGCACAGGTGAATATTGAATTTTTCCTTGACTTTTAGGTGTTTTTTTCTTATTATTAAAATATATGCCTTCCCTAGTGGATAAAAAAACCCTTATCATTATTTCCTGTGTAATAATGGGTATATGCGCCAGCCGCCCCGAACTTTCTGCCGCAGAACTAAATACTATGACGGCTCAGATGCGGGAGAGCAACGCCGGCATAGTCGGCGAAGAAAGCACAGACCTGAGCGAACTTCAGAAACAGGCCCGCCTCTATCGGAACCAGGGTTTTCAATATCAGTCCTCAGGTGATTTTGACAGGGCTTTGGCGTTTTATCAGAAAGCAATCCAGTTAGACCCGGCATATGCGGTGGTATATAACGATTTAGGCGTTTCTTACGAAACGAAAGGCCTGCCTGAAAAGGCCGAGGAATTGTACCTCAAGGCTATCCATATCGATCCTTATTATCTGAGCGCCTATTCTAATCTCGCTGCCCTTGCTGAAAATAAAGGAGATTTTGAAAAGGCCGCGTATTATTGGCATAAGCGCTATACCACCGGTAAAGAATTGGGGCTTGCGCGTGACGCCTGGACCATCAAGGCCAAAGAACGGCTTGAGCAAATAGGATTGACGCAGGGCGGCTACAACGAGTACCAGCTTATCGATTTCATGAGGGAGGTGGCCAGGAAAAAACAGAAGGCCCGCACGCAAAACAGCGCCTTGGCGCAGGCGTATATGGACAAAGCAAAAATATATTATATCAAAGAAGATTACTCCTCGGCCCTTAAAGAAGCAGTGAATGCCCAGCAGCTTGATCCCTCTAACCAGGATATCGAAGAGTTTATAGACAAAGCTCAGATACGATTGTTTTCGAGATAAAACCACAGATTGCAATCCCTACCATAACGTGAATTCCATTGCTAGTTAATGAGTAGTCATCGCGTATACCTTATTGATGCCACGGCGTTCTGCTACCGCGCCTTTTATGCCATTAGGGATCTTTCCACTTCGTATGGCCAGCCTACCAATGCCATATACGGATTCATTAAGATGTTGCAAAAGATCATTAAGGAACAGAAGCCCGATCTTATGGCAGTGTGTTTTGATGTGTCGCGCGATACGTTCAGGAAGAAGAAGTTTGCCGAGTACAAGATACAGCGGCCTCCTATGCCCGATGCATTATCGAGCCAGATGCCGTTAATCCGAGATATCATCAAGGCCTACCGCATTGCCTTATTTGAACTCAGGAATTATGAGGCGGATGATGTCATCGCTACTCTTGCCCGCAAGGCCAACGAGTCCGATATTGCGGTTACTGTCGTAAGTTCAGACAAAGACATGCTCCAGCTTGTGAATGCAACGACAACGGTATTTAACCCTTATAAAGAAAACGGCATATTCTACGACGAGCAGGCGGTAAAAGCACATTTTAAGGTGGCTCCCGCAGCGATCCCGGATGTGATAGCGCTCATGGGGGACGCTGCTGATAATATACCCGGGGTCCCAGGGGTCGGAGAAAAGACAGCCGCGGAATTAATTGCCCGGTTTGGGTCCGTTCATGAGTTGCTTCATAAACTCAATACCTTAAAAGCAGGCACGCTAAAGGAATCAATTGCCTCCTGCCGAGAGCAGATAAAGCTTAATTATGAGCTCGCGCTGCTTAAGAGGGATATCGACGTGGAGTTTGATGTCCGCACGCTTGCCGTCCAGCAGCCGGATACGCACAAATTATTCGAGCTTTTTAAACTTCTTGAATTCAAGGCATTGCTGGCTGAGTTGCCTTTGGAAGAAAAGAAGCTATCACAGGAGGCAAGGCCGCCTTCTGTAAGCGAAGCACAGCTGGATGCTATTGCAAGGGAGGCAAAAGAAATTATTCTCTGCATTGACGCAACAGGGACTGTTGTGTTAGGCGCTTCGGGGGATATGTATGAGATAGGGCAATTGGCCGGCCGTTTTGAAAAACTCTTATCTGACGAAAAGATTAAAAAAGTCGGCTATAACCTAAAAATGTTGAAGGTCTTTCTTGCAAAGAAGGGGCTCGGTATCGCAGGGCTCGGCTTTGATGTAATGATTGCCGCGTATCTGATAGATCCATCAAGATTGACGTATACGCTGGGCGATTTGGCGTATACCTTTCTTAACAGGCATGTTCCTGCGCAGGCTCTCAGCGCTGCCGGATCAGTCAGCCTGGTTAAAGAGCTTGCGCCTGCCCTCCAAGAGAAACTTAAAGAACAGTCGCTTGAGGAGCTTTTTTATGATATTGAAATGCCTCTTATCGCAGTCTTGGCCGATATGGAACTGACGGGTGTCTGCCTTGATTTGGAAGTCTTGCGGCAGACTTCTTTGCAGCTCGAAGATAAGCTGGCGTCGTTGATTAAAAAAATCTATGAACTCAGCGGCGTTGAGTTTAATCTCAATTCGCCGAAGCAATTAAGAGAAATACTTTTCCAGAGGCTGCAACTTCCTGTGATAAGGAGAAGCAAAACCGGCCCTTCAACCGACGAGGAAGTCTTGACCAGGCTTTCCGTAAGGCATGAGCTTCCCAGGTTATTGCTAGAGTACCGGCAATTGATGAAATTGAAATCATCGTATTTAGATACCCTGCCGGCACTGGTGGATCCCAATACAAAAAAGATTCACACAAGTTTTAACCAGACGGGAACTGAAACAGGAAGACTTAGCTCAAGTAACCCAAACCTGCAGAATATTCCGGTTAAAACAGGCCTGGGCAGGCAGATACGCAGGGCACTTGTCGCATCTTCGGGCAATAATGTGCTTGTTTCCTGCGATTATTCGCAGATAGAATTGAGGATTCTGGCCCACCTTTCCCAGGACCCCGATTTAATTACGGCGTTCAAGAAAGACGAGGATGTCCATAAGGCAACCGCAGCATTATTATACGGTGTTGAGTTATCTGAAGTGACCGAGGCTATGCGCGATACCGCCAAGAGGGTGAATTTCGGCATTATTTACGGCGTCAGCGCCTTTGGCTTATCGCGGGACTTGGCCATATCCAACGATGAGGCGCAACGTTTTATCGAATCTTATTTTTTAAGGTATCCGCGTGTCGAAGAATACATGAGGCAGCAGGTAGAGAAGGCCCAGCAGGATGGATATGTCAGCACTCTCCTGGGAAGGCGCAGGTATCTGCCCCAGATCCGTAATACACAAGCGGGGATACGCCAGTTTGCGCAACGGCAGGCAATTAATACGCCCATCCAGGGTTCGGCAAGCGACATGATTAAGCTGGCGATGGTGCATATCCACCGCCAGATCAATAAAAAAAACCTGCGTACCAAAATGATCTTACAAATTCACGATGAGCTGTTGTTCGAGGTCCCCCAAGAAGAACTGGCCGAAGCGTTGCCTTTGTTCAAAGAAAGAATGGAGAATGTGTTACCACTAAGCGTACCGGTTAAGGTTGACTTGAAGGTCGGTAAAAACTGGCTGGAAATGAAGGAGGTAGAGGATGAAGGTTCTGTTTTGCGCAAGTGAAGTAGTCCCGTTCGCAAAGACCGGAGGGCTTGCGGATGTTGCGGGCGCATTACCGCTGGCATTGGAAAAAGAGGGGCAGGAAGTAGTAGTGGTAATGCCGGCCTACAAATCGGTAAAGGGCCTTACGCAGCCGAAGATCCAGAAATTCAAAGAGGGCATCTTGCGTTGCGTCATAGGCAAGGCCGTTAAGGTATATTTTATTGAAAACGATGCATATTACAACCGGGATAATCTTTACGGAGACAAGAAAGGCGATTACCCCGATAACCTAAACAGGTTCTCTTACTATTGCAGGAAAACGCTTGAGTTAGCCAAGGAAATAGGGTTTAGGCCCGATATCGTCCATTGCCACGATTGGCAATCGGCGCTGATCCCGGTGTTCTTAAAAACCATTTACCGGCAGGATGAGTTTTTTAAGAACACCAGGACAGTTTTTACCATCCATAATATAGGTTACCAGGGCCTGTTCCCCAAAGAAGAATACCCTACGCTTGGGCTGGACTGGAAATATTTTACTATGGAGGCGCTTGAATTCTATGACAAGATAAACATATTAAAGGGCGGCCTGGTTTTTTGCGACCTTATTACTACCGTAAGCCCGACCTATAGCCGCGAGATACAAACCAAGGAATTCGGGTTTGGGTTGGAGGGCATATTGCGCAAGCGCACACAATCGCTCTTTGGCATACTCAACGGCCTTGACTACTCGATATGGAACCCCGGAACGGATGCGTTTCTTAAAAAGAATTATTCCTTGGATTCCATAGGGGATAAGGGGGAAAACAAGGCAGCTTTGCAGAAGCTCTGCGGGCTGCCCGTAAAAAAAGACGTTCCGCTTTTTGGCATCGTCTCAAGGTTAGCGCAGCAAAAAGGGTTTGATATATTCGCCGATGCGCTCGATACGCTCATGAAATTGGGACTTCAATGCGTGATTCTCGGTACTGGAGATTTAAAATACCATCAGATACTTGAATCGGCGGTAAAAAAATACCCCGAAACGATATCGCTGCACCTTACATTTGATGATCGTTTGGCGCATCAGATATACGCCGGTTCCGATATATTCCTTATGCCTTCACGGTACGAACCGTGCGGGCTCGGGCAGTTGATCAGCCTCAGGTACGGCACTATACCGCTGGTATTTAAAACGGGGGGGCTGGCCGATACCGTTACAAAAGAAAATGGTTTCGTATTCGAGAAATACAGCAAAGACGACCTTATCAAAACGATTAAAAAGTCGCTTCTTTCTTTTAAAAACAGCGCCCAATGGGCAAGGATGCGCGCACGGGCAATGAAGAGCGATTTTTCGTGGGGAGAATCGGCAAGGCGCTACGTCGCCCTATATAGGGATGGGACAATTTCGGACTGACGGTTATTCATGAAGAAGAAGCCCGCAAGAATTATAATCGGCATTACCGGAAGTTTCGGCAGCGGCAAGACTACGGTGGCCGGTTTCTTCAAATCGTGGGGAGCGTATGTTATTGATGCGGATAAAATAGGCAGAGAGCTCCTCGTGCCGGGAAGTGCCGCATACAGGCGCGTGGTGTCTATGTTCGGCGACAATATCCTTTTGCCCGATAGGGGCATCGACCGCCGTAAGCTGGCTACCCTGGTGTTTCGCGCACACAGGCTGCGCTTTGTGCTCAACCGCATCATGCACCCCCTGATAATAAAACGCATCAAAGAAGAAATCAAAAAATCGCCGCGTAAAACGATTATTCTGGATGCGCCTTTATTGCTTGAAGCCGGCCTGCGGCCGGTAGTAGACAAGCTTGTGGTAGTGACTGCGCGAAGGGATATTCAGATACGTCGCATCCAGAAAAGATCTGCGTCGGCCAAAGAGGCAATCCTGCGCAGGATTCGTAGCCAGATTCCGTTGCATAAAAAAAGGAAGATGGCAGACTTTATTATAGATAACAACGGAGCACTCAAGGACACAAAAAAACAGGCGGAACTAATAAGGAGGTTATGGTGGAAAAGTTAGATATCGGGAATCTAAAAGACATGAAGATCATCGAGTTGAATAAGCTCGCCAAAGAATTAAACGTCAACGGCACCAGCGGCCTGAAAAAACAGGACCTTATTTTTAAGATCCTGCAGGCACAGGCGGAGAAAGAAGGGCTGATGTTCGGCGAGGGGATTTTAGAGATCCTACCGGAAGGGTTCGGCTTTTTACGCTCGCCGAATTACAATTATTTACCCTGTCCCGATGATATCTATGTTTCGCCTTCTCAGATAAGGAAGTTTGACTTAAGGACCGGCGATACGGTCAGCGGCCAGATACGCCCGCCCAAGGAGGGAGAAAAGTATTTTGCCCTTTTAAAAGTGGAGGCGGTGAACTTTGAGAACCCGGAGGAAGCCAAGGAGAAGGTGCTTTTCGACAACCTCACTCCGATTTATCCTCACGAGAGGTTTAATCTTGAGACGGCAAGGGAAGAGACTTCCATGCGTATCATGAGTTTATTGACGCCGTTAGGCAAAGGTCAGCGCGGCCTCATAGTTGCACAGCCCTACAGTGGCAAGACCGTGCTTTTGCAAAAGATTGCCAACGCGATAATGGTAAACAACCCGGATGTGATACTGATTGTGCTCTTGATTGACGAGCGGCCCGAGGAAGTGACCGATATGCAGAGGCATGTCAAGGGTGAGGTGATTTCTTCCACGTTTGACGAGCCTCCCGAACGCCATATTCAAGTCGCAGAGATCGTGCTTGAAAAAGCAAAGCGGCTGGTGGAGCATAAGCGGGACGTGGTGGTGCTTTTAGACAGTATCACTCGCCTGGCACGTGCGTATAACTCGGTTATTCCGCATAGCGGAAAGGTATTATCGGGCGGTATTGATTCAAATGCCCTCCAGAAACCAAAGCGGTTTTTCGGCGCAGCCAGGGCAATCGAAGAGGGGGGAAGCCTTACGATCATTGCGACAGCCCTTGTGGATACAGGAAGCAGGATGGACGAGGTGATCTTTGAGGAATTCAAGGGTACCGGCAATATGGAACTGCAACTGGATAGAAACTTGTTCCAGCGCAGAATTTACCCTGCCATGGACATAAAGCGCTCCAATACCAGGCACGAGGAGCTTTTATTGAAACCCGAAGAACTCCAGCGGGTTTGGATATTGAGAAAGGTATTGAACGAATTGAATAATGTAGAGGCAATGGAGCTTCTTATCGAAAAGTTATCCAAGACTAAAAATAATGCGGAATTTTTAAACAGTATGAACCATTAATTATTCAACCAACAGGAGGTATCGCGTGAAAGATAAAATTCATCCTAACTACAAAGAGAGTACGATCGTCTGTGCCTGCGGAGAGACAATCCATACGCGCTCGACTAAGCCCAACATCCGCGTTGAGATATGCTCGAAGTGCCATCCCTTTTTTACGGGGAAGCAGAAGTTTGTAGATTCTGCGGGCAGGGTCGATAAGTTCATGAAGAAATACGGTAAGAAATAACTATTTGCGCATAGCATATGTTTCCTCTGCAAGAGCGTCTTGAGAAATTGGAAAGCCGTTACCAGGAGCTTGAAGCCCTATTGGCATCTCCAGAGGTTATGGCGGATACCAACCAGTATAACCGTTACGCAAAAGAGCTCTCAGGCTTAAAAGATGCGGTGTATCTGTTTCGCGCCCTTAGGAAGAACCAGAAGGAAAAGGAAGAGTTAGAGACTTTGCTTTGTCAAAAACACGAAAAGGATTTTGTCGACTTGGCAGAAAAGGAATTAAAGAATCTTCAGGAGAAGGGCGATGACCTTCAGGAACGAATACGAGGGGCCTTAGCGCAGGATGATAAAGATATGGGCAAAGACGTTATTATGGAAATCCGGCAAGGCACCGGAGGCCTTGAAGCAGCACTCTTTGCCGCAGATCTCTATCGAATGTACAGCAAATATGCCGAGAGAAAGGGCTGGTCCACGGAAGTGATGTCATCGCATCCGACTGACGTAGGCGGGTTTAAAGAGATCGTCTTTGGCATCAAAGGCAAAGACGCCTATAAACGGCTTAAATTTGAGAGCGGGGTCCATCGCGTGCAGCGTGTCCCTGCGACTGAGGCGCAAGGCAGGATCCATACCTCTACCGCAACCGTCGCAGTTCTTTTCGAACCCGAGGAAGTCGAGTTCGCAATCGATGCCAAAGACCTGCGTATCGATACATACCGTTCTTCCGGGCCTGGCGGTCAGCATATGCAGAAAAGCGATTCCGCGGTGCGCATCACGCATATCCCCTCGGGACTGGTAGCCGCTTGCCAGGATGAGCGCTCTCAGCTGAAAAATAAAAATAAAGCTATGAGAATCCTGCGCGCAAGGCTTTTGGATATGAAAGAGCAGGAAGAAAGAAAAAAGATTGTCCAGGAGAGAAAGTCCCAGATCGGCACGGGGGATAGGAGTGAAAAAATCAGGACGTATAATTTTCCCGACCGCCGGATCACAGACCACAGAATCAACTTAACCCTTTTTAAGATGGAATCGATCCTTGAAGGGGACCTTGATGAATTATCCGATAACCTTATAAGGGCCTCCGAGGAAAAACAAGAGGGGACTGCCAAAGGGTAAGCGCGATGAATGAAGCCGAGATATTGTTGAGCAGGGCCTTGCAATGTGACCGTGCGGTTCTCTATCTTGATGGGCACAGGAAGCTCGACAACAAAGTAACCCTTTTGCTTTCAGAGGCATTGAAAAAAAGAATTAAGGGCATCCCTTTGGAATATATCCTTGGGGATGCCGAATGTATGGGGTTGGAATTCAAGGTGGGTGCCGATGTATTCATCCCTAGGCCGGAAACCGAATTAGTCATAGAGGAAGCTTTCTCTTGCATTGC
>JAQUON010000032.1 GCA_028717045.1 Candidatus Omnitrophota bacterium
TCCGATCTTATTTTGCGTTAACGTGTATCGTATTCCATCCAGAAACAAAGATTTTAAAAAACCGAGGTGCCAATAAACGAATCCAAGCGCAAAAAGCAGCAACAATTCAGGATCGAACCTTACATATACCAAAAAAGCAAAGAATGCAGCAAAAAACAATGGCCATGTAAAGGAAAAATTTAGGATCAAAATAATGAAGACTGCGAGTAATAAAACTGACAGGGCAGGAAGCAAATGTATTTTTCGAAAAAAACCGTACCTGCGTACAAGCATCCCTTGAGCCCAGCCGTATCTTAGCATCATTTTTAAAAAGGCTGATAATTGCCTAGGCCGGTAGTGGAAAACAATCGCCTTAGGATTAAATATTGTTTTCTTCCCGGTTTTCCTTAAACGATAATCAAGCTCAACATCCTCCCCGGGCCAAAGGCCGCTAAGGAACCCTCCTATTTTTAAAAAATCGTCCCTGCGATACATCACGTTACAGGAAGCGTTATGCCTCACTTCAGTAATACTGCTTGCGCCAGAACTTTTGATATATTCGGTAAGGAAACCTGCCTTTTTCATCAATACAAATACCTTTTTTTCAAAGATTGTTGCATCTTCAGGCAGAAGCTGCACGCCTCCGCAAGACACTGCTTCGGGAAACACTTCAAATCCCCGCAATAATTCTTTTAACCAGCGCGTATCTACAATACAATCGGCGTCAGTAAACGCAACGTATCGGCCTTTAGCGTGCTGCGCTGCAATATTTCTTGCCTGTGCCGGCCCCAGGGAACGTTCGTTTTCAATAATTTTCAAGCGCTGTCCAAATTGCAACAGCAATTCTTTAGTCATATCGGTGGAGCCGTCATTGACAATCAGTATTTCATAGGTACCGTAGTCAACCGATAAAAGCGAGGTTATACATTTTACGATTGTAGCCGCATTATCCTTTGTTGCGACTATGATACTTACCAAAGGCTCGTTCATTTAGTAAAAAGATAAGAAAAAAAGTTCCACGCACCCCTTGCCTTACGGTAAAGATCGGCTAAGGAACGGGAGTGAAAAATAAATTTTAACATATAGCCTGGCCTTAAGTAAAATTGCTTAAGCCCTGAATCGACGAAATAGTTTATTTCCTTCTGGCTTATTGTAGGGTACTCAACAATCCCTGCCTGTTCGCCGGCATACAGCCAGTCAGACCAGGTTTCGGTCTTCAGCCACCCTTTCTGCTTGCAGATATCGAACAAATCTGTCCCCGGGAAAGGGACTGCGCCTGAGAACTGAACTGTGGTCAAGCCAAGGCTTAGCGCAAAATTAATGGTTTGCCGGGCCGTTTCCTTCGTTTCGCCGAGAAGCCCGATTACAAAACAGCCATGAACCTGCAGCCCTGCCTTTTTTGCATTCTCCATAAAAAGGCGAGATTGCCCGAGGCTGATATGTTTATTCATCTTATCCAACATCTGCTGGTTGCCTGACTCAAACCCGACAAGCAATTCCCTGCAGCCGGCCCGTTTCATGACCGCAAACATTTCCGGGTCCGCATTATCGACTCTGGCATTAACGGAGAAGGTAATTTTTAAGTTACGACGCATTATTTCTTCACAGATCTGGATTGCCCGGCCTTTATGCACTGTAAACGTATCGTCTTCAAAAAAGAATTCGCCCGTCTTGGCAACAGCCGGGCAAATGCCAATGTCATGCTGGATCTCATCAACAACATTTTTTGGAGAACGCAGCCTGTACCTTGTACCGTGCATTACCTGAGGCCAGAGGCAGAAACTGCACCGGTTTGGGCAACCCCTCCCTGAAACGATATCTATATACGGATATAGTTTGCCGCCGTCAAAATACTTCATTAAATCCAACTGCTGCCATGCCGGGAACGGCAAATCATCGAGATTTTCGATCAGTTCCCTGGCTTGCGTACGGACAGGCATCCTTCCGCCATAATACACAATACCATTGACTTCGTTGAGGTTTTTGAAGTTCTCAACTACTTCTTTTACCGTATAATCATACTCTCCCACGCAGATAACATCCACGCTGCCGGCGGCATAGCGCAGGGTGTCTTCAGGAAGCGCTGACGCATGAGGGCCTACCATAATTACTGCGGCTTTTGACTCGTCTTTTACTATGCGCGCACACTCCACATCAGAGTATATGGAAGGTGTAGTGGAATCCAAAACTACAAAATCGGGCTTTTCTTTCCTAACCAAATTCCTTAGGTCTTCTTTGGTCTTGTTTTCGGCAACAAGGTCAAATAACAGTGCCGCATGGCCAGCTTTTTCCAGTACTGAAGTTGCATATGCCAGCCAATCCGGCGCGCGCAATACCCTGCCCCTGGTCCTGGCTGCCCAGCGTTGCGTGCGGCAAAAATCTTTTACGAACGGTTCGTTAATCAAAAATATTTTCATATTCTTAAAACAGTTAGTCGATTTGTATATGCTTGCGTACCTGATACACCGGCACTTGCGCCCCTGGGACCGGATACACCTTGGCCAACTTTAAAAAAAGGCTACCGGTAAAGAAATCCTTAAAGCTTATTTTCTTGCCCTCTTTTAAAACAACGTAGATCAAACGCCTGTCCCTTAGCATCCCGAATTCCACGGGATGAAAATTTTCAACCACATAGCGGTACAGCCTCGGGTCATCGCTTAACACTTTCTGTAAAGGCAGCGGATAGGTATATATGCAAAAGTACCTTACCTTATGCTTTTCCTTTATTCGCTGTAATTCACCCAGCGTCCCGGGCCATCCCGCGTAGCGGTGCGCATACCTGGCTACGGCATAGCCCTGAGAATAGGTAAACAGAAAAATCTTCTCGTCGGGTGAAGTCAAGCTCTCAATCGTTTCTCCGGCAACATCTGCACCGAAAACCACCGTGCGGTAAAACGAGGTTAAAGAAAATGTGATGAGCGGAATTGCCACGGCAGTAACGGACGCCACAACAATACCTACATTCACCGCTTTTAAAACTCGCTTCAGTATTTTAGTCAGGTAATTAATTGCATACACGCTGGTAATGCAGACGACTCCTAAAAAAGGCATTTGATAATACGAATGCTGATTGATATAATCCGAAAAAATAAGGCTATACACACACGCGCCCAACAGCCAGCCGAATACATATTTCCGTAACATACCTTTTTCGTTTAAGATAACAACACCTGCGCCGAAAAATGAAAGTATAATAAACATTAGGGTAAAACTTAGGTTGATATTCTCCCATATCGTGGCTCCGTATTCGCGCCAATAGTATGGAGAAAAAATCCTCAATACGTCAATCCTGGAAACGGTCTCATGAGTATCAAATACCCATTGTCCCGACCATTTAAGCCAAATGAAAACAAATACAATCAACGCGTAAGGAGTGACGAACGAAACAATCGTCCTAAAAGCCCTGATCCGGTCTTTTAAGATAGCCTTGTAAGGGAAGCAAAACAGCAATGGCATTATTCCGACCAAAAAACTTTGTTTATAGAGCCAGGCGAAGAAAAACGCTACTCCTCCTGTTATAAGATAGCGATCGCGCAGCCGCATAGAGTATTTTAAATAAAGATAATTTCCCAGTATCATAAAAAAGAAAGCCGGGCTTTCAGGCTGCAGGTTTCTAGAAAAATAAACTGCAAGGGGCATAATTGCGCATAAGAAAGAGCCCGCCAGCGCAAGCCGTTCGTCTTGCAACAGCAACTTAGAAAGGAAATATACCGCTATAATGCTCATTAGCCCGAATAATATATTGCTCATTCTCGGCGGCCACATCTGCCTGCCGAATAACTTCCAGGAAAGTAATGTCTGATAGGCAATGAGCGGCGGCTGCGGGTACAGATCCATCGTAGGGGTATCTTCAAAGGCATTGTAAAAATAAACCCTGCGCGTAAGAAAGTCCTTTGTCCTCTCCATCTCTTCCGCCATGCTCAGGTATTCGTTCTCTTTCATGTTGTGATACCCAATGGAGGGGAAATTAAGATTATAGGACCTTAACGCAAACCCCAGCGTAACAATCAAAAATAACCACAGTAACACAGTTTTTTTATTCATAATAAAATCGGGGCATAGCACGCAATTATTTGGGTAATTCCATGAAGGGCTATCGCAAAGACTATCTACGGATTTCTTCTTTTAATAGAAACCTTTCAAGCCAGACAAAGAGTATCGAAAAAAAGTATTTCCGGCTCAGTTCCTTTATGCGGTACTTGCTGACACCGCTATCTCTTCCGTACCAACTGATCGGCACTACCGTATACCGAAAGCCTCGCACTATCGCCTTAAGGGGGATCTCTACGGTTATATTGAAATACTGCGACACAAAAGGCTTGCAGGCAGCAATCACTTCCCTGCGGTAGCCCTTAAAGGCGTTTGAAACATCGTTGTATCTTATCATAAACAAGAGCTGTATGAATGCGTTTCCCGCACGGTTCAATAAAAGTTTTAAAAAGGGATAGCCTGCCACCCTGCTTCCTTTAATAAAACGCGAGCCGAATACGCAGTCATACCCTTGCGCAAGCTTTTCGTAATACGTAACCACGTCCTGGGGGCTGTCAGAACCATCTCCCATACAAATAACTACCGCATCTCCTGAAAAATTATCAAGGCCTGTCCTGATCGCCCTGCCAAAGCCTTTTGGCAAAGAAGAATCAATGCCCCTAATGGTCGCATGCGCGTTACTGAGCTGCTGTACAATTTCCGGGCTTCTGTCGGTTGAATTATCATTCACAAGCAAAAGCTCGTGAGGGATATTCTTTTTAACCAACAAATCAAGCAGCTCTAAGGACACCTTTTCTATACATTGCTCTTCGTTGTGTACAGGAATGACGACGGATAATTTCATTTTGTCTTAAGGGAAAGGAGGCTGATGAAGAAGGACGAAAAAATAGTCTGGATACCGATTACCAACAGGGTCATCGCCAGGACAGACTCGCGTATCCTGTAAAGGGCGCCGAAATTATTATTAAACCACTCGATGAAAATAAGCACGTTTATTGCTAAGCCTGCTGCAAAGAGGATAAAACCGAGTAAAAGCCCCCGCTCAAGGTTAAAAGAACGCTGGAAGAATACAAAAAACTTGTCCAGGCGAATAAGCTTCTGGTTGATCGCAAAGGTATGCGCATAAATCCCAAGATTGAGGATTTGATACGAAAGAATGCTTAGTACGCTTGAAAAAATCATAAAATGCATATCCCAGTTGTGCCCAAGGAACAGGACCGGCCCAGGCAGCAAGATACACAGCATGGCCAAACCGAACAAGAATCCGAACACGCCGGGTATAAAATAGAGCCAAAATGGGCAATACAGCAGCATGAAGCGGATATGACGCCAGGCGTCATAGAGAGGGCTCAATTTTGACGCGCCGTGCCTGGGAAAATATTCAATGGGAATTTCATAAATCTTAAGGTTATTCATAAGCGCAGAAAACACCATCTCTGTGGCAAATTCCATGCCGGTTGCCTTCAGCTTCATTTTTTCAAAAGCCTCTTTGGTAAAAGAGCGCATACCGCAGTGGATATCCGATAGCCTGGTCTTAAAGAAAAGACGGCACATGCCTGAGAGTATGGGGTTGCCGATATAGCGGTTCATCCAGGGCATTGCGCCCTTTTTGATTTTTCCTTTAAAACGCGATCCAAGCACAAAATCATATCCTTTTTTTAACGGCTCAAGGAACTTGGGGATTTCATAAAAATCATAGCTGTTGTCGCTATCTCCGATAACGATATACTTTCCTTGGGCTTCTTTTAGCCCCCTTAGATACGCTGCGCCGTAGCCGCGCTGCTGTTCGGTAAAAACCTTAGCTCCCAGCGCAACGGCGATCTCTCTTGAGTTATCCGTAGAGCCGTTATCCGCCACGATGATTTCTCCGCGGATACCGTGCGCATTGAACACTTCCGCGATCTTTCTAATGCAAATACCTATCGCCTTTTCTTCGTTCAAACAGGGCAATACTACAGAAACCTCCGGTTGTTCAACCATAGTTAATTCCACTCCAGTTTAAATACGCGTATATAACCACCAGCGTCGTTTTGAGCAAGAAACGGCTTGAAATGTTTTAAACCTTGGCCCTGAAGAAAATAAAGCCGCACGAATAAACTCTTTCCCAGCTGGCGGTCAAGCCCGATTGCAAAATACCCTTCATCCTTTTTGATAATAAGTACCGAAAACCCGAGTTCGCTATTGTCGAATTCATGCTCCTGCAGCGCCCCATTTTCAAACAAAAACAGGCTGCGGGGGACTTTATAGCCGTTATTATAAAACAAATAGGCAGTTTTTTTTGCCGGGTTAAACACCGCAGAATTTTCAAATAATACTATCCCGTCTTTTACTTCCCCTCTTACGAGCGAGCCATAAAATCGTACCCTTCTGGAAATCCAGTCATCAAGGTAGTGCCTCGGCACAATTGTTACCTCCTGATAGTACTGTTGTGCCTTATCCCTGTCTACACCCATGGCAATCAAGTCCCCGGCTATCCGTTTGCTTCCTTTCTGTCCGTATTTTTGCACGACGTAGGATTTCACAAAATCCCAGTTACCCATAAACGATATCGCGTATATTTTATCGGGCATCGTGGGGTCAACGATAAAATATGCGGGCTCCTGGGGAACCCCAAAGACAAGTCCTAGCACCTTTGCGGCTTCTTTTTCGGGCATTACCCTTAGGAGCTCGGCCTGAGCTCCCCGAGGGTTAAAAAGCACCTTCTCAAGCAGTATAATTGACGCTAATGGGTTATGCAGATGCGCATCTATCAAGTCGAAAGAACGGTTACCGGACGCATTCAACATGCGTAGCATCGCAATGGCGCGCTCTTCGTCGTTTTCAAGCAGGATTTTTGCCATCCAGTATGCCTGGGGAGTATTTTGGCTCTGGCCGTCAAATATCACAGGCCTGTCGGCAATTGCTTTAAACCAATCCCCAAAATCCCACCAGCTATTAAGTACTGCGCGTGCAGGAGTTTTTTCTTTTATCGCAATCAGAAGATTGTACCAATTGTCATTTATAAGGGGATAAAGGTGTCTTGAAGTAGTAAAGGCCCTGTCAACTATAGAAAAAACGAATACAAAGCACAGTAACAGGACGATTGCCCTCCTTAATTTATCTTCAAAATATTCGATTGCATACTGCAGGAACCAGCCGAAAGAGATGCCAAGCGGGATAATCAAAAACATAATAAAGCGAATACCCTTAAAACAGGCAATAAACATACTAAAAAACCAAATGACCATAATCAGGATGAATTCCTTTTCGAAATAGCTGCTCTTTCGTATGCGGGTGAGCAAAAACAAGGCGAGCATGCTTATGAGCGAAAATAGAAACAGAAGCTTGTCGCCGATAAGGCTAGCCACTAAGTTCAAATTTGAACGGCCGAGTTCCTGTACGGTAAAAAACACATTCGGCCAGATACTGTATAACACAGGGCGATTTAAATGTACTGCATCCTTAAGCTGCGAGAAGAGGTCAGTGAATGAGCCTGTTCCCGTAAAAAGGAATACCCACAGGAGGCTTGCGAGCAAGAAGCCCGACGCGGTCAGTGCGTGTGTTTTGAGAAGTTGTATATCCTTACGGCCGTACTGAAGGAACGCAAAAAGGGAATGCAGCAACGCAATGCCTTCATACCCCATGAGAATAACCACTATAAACCACCAATGGTGCCAGGTGAACGCAAACAAACCTACAAAGAAAGAGCCAAAGAAAACTTTAAGCGCTTTTTGGCGTGTTGAACCGGAATTATACGCAGATAAATATATCCAGGTGATAAGAAATGGGAAAAAGAGGCTTAACACATCCATATCGAACCAGCCTGCGCAGCTGCGCGGAAGGAATATGGGGGCAAGGCCGATAAATAAAGTGCTTAAGACAGCCGCAACAGGCCCGAAGTGCAATGCGCAGAATAAATACACAACGACAAGCAGGAAAACTACGAATAATAAAGGAAGATAAAACAAGAAGGTATTAAGGGGGACGGGAATAGCCAGAGAAAATATTTTATAAAGAAAAGAGGAAAAATAAAATAGAAACTGGTTCCAGATAACCTTATCTCCGTGAGGCGCCAACATGTACTTATCCCATTGTACTTTGTTGCGCAGCGTATCTGCCGGGAAGCCGTGCGCTTCTACATTACCCACGTAGCGCGCCCAATGCCAACAGTCCAGCTCCATAAGATAGGTCTGCCCGGAAGCATCCTGAAAAGGGTCCTTTAATTTCTCGTACTCTTTTCTAACCTGAAGCCTGTATTTAGTTCTTTCTTTATCCTTGATTGAAGCGGCCAGATGCCTTATTGCCCGCTCCTTTGCATAGGGAGACATGGAAGGATACGCGGAATCCACCTGAAAGCGGGCTGACTCGTGTATTTTTTGATCGATATTTTGCCTGGCTAACTGCAGGAATTGGGGGAAATAAACCGGGAAAATGCGGAAATAGAGGTTTATTGCCAAAACAAGGATAAGGCAAAGGATAAGAACCAATAACGGCTTTTTCATGGTTCTCTCATTCTAACATGTATTTGGGTTTGCGCAAGGAAATACTAATTGAGCGAAACTGAGGGCATTTTAATATCAAAGGTCGCTTCAGCCCGGGGATTCCGCGGCTCACCGCAGGGATAAGTGGCGTTACCGGGATCCCAGCACGCCTCAACAATAACTTCTACGAAGTTATCTCCGGTAAAATATGTGGGCTGAAAAAAAGACACATTGCCGCTTATTACCTGCCAGCCGGTATTGCAATTATTGCAGTTCACATTTTGGCACTGCGAACAATATTGCACCTGATACGCATCTGAACCAGAGTCCCTCCAGCGGTAGGCAATCCATACATCGTCCCTGACGCCGTTATTATTGGTATCTGCGTACACTCGCAACGCCGTATAAGGAATGATAGGGTCGCTTCTGGCGACCGAGCGGATACCGAACAATACTTCATTGCCTATCCCCTTTGAAACCTGTTTGCTCATATGGTCAGCAATCAAGGTCAATTCATTCTGCGCCTTTGCCAGCCTGTCAGTAGTCATAACCTGGTATCTGCCAAAGGTGTCAAGGCTGGTAAAACCAAGTATTACCACCCCTGCCAAGGCCAAGGCCAATAAAAGCTCGACTAAGGTAAATGCGTTGTTTCTAATCTTGTTCACTCCAGTTTATGGTCAGGATTACCCGCCTTAAATCGGTTGAGGCAACATTATTAATCGTATAGTTTGGAATATAATTTACGTGATAAATAGTCTGATTCACCGGGCAGCCGATACCGCCGCTTAAGCAATTCGTGCCCCACTGGTCATTGCGTACATCCATCTGAAGCGGATCAAGAAAAAACTTTCCCAGCTGGCTACCTGTATTCTTGTATCGGCTATGAAGCACGTATCTTTTGGCAGTAAGGTATAGATTGACCATGCCGAACATAATAACGGAAAACAATAACGTAGCAACTATAATTTCGATTAACGTGACGCCTTTTTTATTCATAGCAGATAAAAAAGAACGCCCGCTCACTTAATGAGCGGGCGTTAAGGTATTAAATGGGAACCATTAAAAAACGTTGCATCCAGCAGATGTAGGTTCAGAAGAACTCTGGGTAAAGGTATATGTACACGCGCAATAAGGCTTACCTGTGCAATTCCTGACCGCAGTAACGGTATACGTACCTGCCCCGGTTTGAATCCTATAATCCCAGTTCTTTTCAGTAAGAGACAGATGCAATGCGTCGTTAATGGAGTTAACCGCATCACCGTTGAAATAGTTACCTAACTCCATGCCGTATGAACGCTCTGCTGCTGAAATAAGCCGGATATTGGCGACTGCCTCTTTCTGGTACGTTGTCTCCCTAAGCTTGGTATAACCGGGATAGCCGATTGCGGCAAGAACCCCAATTATCACTACCACTACCGCCAACTCCATAAGCGTAAAACTTCTTTTGCGTTTTGTGTGCATATACGCAGCCTTGTTTAAATATATCCTGGCTCTCCGGTAAATGCTCCTGTTTCGTCTAAGCTGATAAGATAGTTAAGGGTTGATTGAGGTACCTTTCCGCCACCAACGCATCTTTCAGCCGTAGCAACAAAGTTTGCCGGGCCCGCAGCATCAATGCGATACTGAAAGTAATGTGTAGGCACGCATGCGGTAGGGGCTGAAACTCCAAGCTCGTTTATATCGCCGGTATATCCGTCGTGCTCCAAGCGATAGGCTTCCTCTGCGGTACGTAACTGACCCAATACGGTCTTGGCTTCAGAAGTCCTTCCTTTTTCAACCACTCTCTGGTACTGCGTAAACCCAATAGTTGCCAAAACGCCCAATATGATGATTACAATGATTAACTCCATCAACGTAAAACCTTTTCTCATTCTAACCTCCTTTATTGATTATAGATAATAAAAAACCGTTTTTAAGAGCCCCCTCACCTCCTTTCATCCTACTAAAAGTATAAACTTTAAAGAAAACAATGTCAACGTTTTTTTAGCCCAACTTGGCAATCTGGAATATCGGTAAGAACATGCCTATGACCATGATCCCGATAACGAAACCCATAAATATAAGCATTATCGGCTCAAACATCGCGGTGAGCCTGGCAAGAAAGTTTTCTACGTAAGATTGATAATACGCGTTTACTTTCTTAAGCATAGGCGAGAGTTCGCCTACCTCTTCTCCAATAGTAACCATCTGTACTACCATCGGCTCAAAAAAACCGCTTTTCTCAAGAGGCAGGCTCAAGGGCCTGCCGTCCCGTACGCTTTCCTTGACATCATGTATGATATCGGCGACGACTAAATTGCCTACGCTCTGTTCAGCTATCTCAAGCGAATACAAGATAGGCACGCCGCTTTCAATCAGAGTGGACAGTTCTGAAGAAAACCTCTCAACCACCAGGGCGCGGAACAGTTCTCCGAATATAGGTAGCTTAAACTGCAGGCGCTCTACCATCCGCCTGCCGTCTTTGGTAGATACAAATTTCCTAAACATATAAAATAAGGCGACTGCCCCGCCAAACAGCAATATCCCGTACTTGCGGATTACCGTACTGATATCCATAAGCGCCTTGGTCAGCACGGGCAGCTCCACGTTAAAACTCTTAAAAAGCTCACCGAAGGTAGGGATAATTTTAATAGTCATAAAAAGCATGGCACTTATGCCAACTATAAAAAGGATAGCTGGATATGAAAGCGCTGAAACCAGCTTTTTCTTGAATTCAGCGTTTCTTTCCAGGTATGTCGCAAGCCGGTCAAGGATAATAGCAAGGTTTCCGGACGCCTCCCCGCTCTCTACCAGGTTCACCCAAAGTTCAGAAAATACCTTAGGGTGTTTTGCCATGGCATCGTGCAGGCTTAAGCCCTGCTCCATGTTTTTCTCAAGGTCCTGGATCACATTATAAAATTTTGTGCTGGCAACCTGCTTTGAAATAATGTCAAGGCTTCTTAAAATAGTAACTCCTGCGCCAAGCAGCGTTGCAAGCTGCCGGCAAAAAAGCACAAGGTCTCCGCTGACAATACGATACCTCTTCCTCCTGGAGGAAGCTTTGATGCCCTGGCTGGGCAACTCATGCCTTTGCTCTGCTGCGCCTTCTTGAGCAATGCTTACCACAATAAGGTCTCTGGCCTGCAGCCTGCTAAGAAGGTCCTCAGAACTGGCAGCGTCTTCCTGCCCGGTAATAACTTTTCCCTGCCGATCACGGCAGTTATACTGGAACTTTGGCATTATTCGTTACCTAAGGTTACGGCGAGGGCCTCTTCAAGCGAGGTCGTACCGTCTTCCACCTTTTTCAGGGCAGACTCATAAAGCGTCTGCATGCCCGATGCCATGGCAACTTCGCGTAATTGCTGGAATGACGCCTTTGCGTTAATCAGTTCTCTTAGTTGATTATTCAAAACCATCACCTCTGCGATACAGGCCCTTCCCCGGAACCCAATCTGATTGCACTTCGCACAGCCTTTAGGCTTATAGAGCAAATCCGCTTTGATATTAATGCCTTTGAGTTGTTCGGGGGTCGGTTCATACGCTTCCTTACAATGCACGCAGAGCTTGCGCAATAATCTTTGCGCGACTACGCAGATTAAGGAAGGAGTTATTAAATAAGCCTCAACGCCTATATCGATTAGCCTGCTCACCGCTGAAGGCGCGTCATTGGTATGGAGGGTGCTTAGCACCAAATGGCCGGTTAAGGCCGAGCGTATGCAAATCTGGGCAGTTTCCAAGTCTCGCACCTCGCCGACAAGCATGATATCCGGGTCTTGCCTTAAAAAACTTCGTAATGCCGAAGCAAAGGTAAGCCCGATCTCCGGCTTTATTTGCACCTGATTAATGCCATCGAGCTTATATTCAACGGGATCCTCAATGGTCACTATGTTGGTTGTCGGGCTCCTGATCTCGCTTAAGATCGCATACAAGGTAGTGGTTTTGCCGCACCCTGTCGGACCGGTAAGGAATAAAAGGCCGTAAGGCGAATGAATGGCCTTACGAATAAGGGCATTTTGCCCGGGGTCAAAACCCAGCAGGTTAAGATCAAGGACTACCTGCGTCCTGTCAAGGAGCCTCAATACCACCTTTTCCCCGTATATTGTAGGAATTAAAGAAACCCGGATGTCTATCGGCCGGTTTTCAATTTTTACAACGAATGAGCCGTCCTGCGGAAGCCTTTTTTCCGCAATATCCAGTTTGGATAATATTTTAACGCGGGAAATAATGGCAAGATGCAGGTGTCTTGCCGGAGGAGGAATCTCATAGAGCCTGCCGTCAATTCGGTAGCGTAACGAGATTTTCTCTTTAAATGGTTCGATGTGGATGTCGGAGGCGCGCTCGCTGATTGCCTGATGGATAATTAAATCTACTAACCTTACTACCGGGGCTTCTTCTGCGCGGGCGATCAGTTTATCAAGGCTTAACTCTTCTTCGGCAGACTCAACATCATCAATCACTGTTGCCGCAGTAATGTCATAGGAAGCCTCGACTGCCTCCTTA
>JAQUON010000033.1 GCA_028717045.1 Candidatus Omnitrophota bacterium
GCAGGAAAAACGTGGTAATTACAGACGGTTCTTTGAACCTTGTAGATGCAGCATACCTTCAATCTAACGCTGCGCTGCTGGGCAACCGCCTGCACGTTAACAAAAAGGCCGTACTCGGATGCCTAATCGGCGGCGCTACAAAGAGTTTTCCTATGGAAAAAGGGCTCATGCAAAGAGTTTTTCTGCAGATAAAACAGGCCCTAGAGAGGCTTGACGGTGAAATGCTTATGACTACTTCCCGCAGGACCCCGCCCGACATTGAGGCGTTGGCCAGGGAGCAATTTGCAGGATTTGCACGTTGCAAATTATTGGTCATTGCGAATGAAAAAAATATCCCTGAAGCAGTCGGAGGCATACTGGGTTTGAGTTCTTGCGTGATAGTTTCCGGGGAGAGCATCTCGATGGTTTCTGAGGCTGCCAGCGCAGGGCGGTATGTCGTAGTATTCAAAACAAAGATGGGCCTTCGCCACAGGCGGTTTTTAGAACACCTGGCGGCAAAGCAATATATTTATCTTGTAGGAGTTAATGAGTTGGGTTCGCAGGTTGAGTCTCTTTTCCGCAGGTCTCCGCCGATAAAGAGGCTGCAGGATGAGATATTAGTAAAAGAAAAAATAGGCAGGGTAATTTAGGGGGGAACTTATTGCGCGGTGTTCTGTTTTTCCATGAATGCCTTTAGGTCTGATTTGGATTTTTCGATGAGGGCGCGGTATTCCTCTTCGTACTTTTTCTGCTGCGCAACGCTCTTTTGTTGTTCGACGGCAAGCTGGTCGTCAAGGTTGATCTTTTTTTTCTTTGCGCCGTGGGCGTTGAACAGGAAGCTGAATACCCTGCCGATGACAGCAACAACCAGCAGGACTACCAGGATAATTACCAGCATGGTTAAGAGATCTTTTTCCATTATCCGTAGTATATCATAATTTTTCTTTTAAGGCAATGAACGTATTACAAATTATACCTGCACTAAATGTCGGAGGAGTCGAGACCGGGACACTGGATTTGGCCAGGCACCTTCTCTTGCGTGGCCATAAAGCAGTAGTGGTTTCCAGCGGGGGAGAGCTGGTTAAGGAACTTCTTGCCTGCGGCGCGATTCATTACCAATTACCGGTACATAAGAAGTCCCTATTTAATATTATGCGCATGATTCCTAGGCTTTGCCGTATCATCGAACGGGAAGAGATAGATATCGTGCATGCCCGTTCAAGAGTCCCGGCCTGGATCGGATATTTTGCCAGCCGCCGCCTAAAAAAAGTATTCATTACCACATGCCACGGATATTATAAAAAGCATTTTGCAAGCGAGGTAATGGGGTGGGGGAAAAAAGTCATCGTTATCAGCAATGTGGTTGCGCGGCATATGATCGACGACTTTTTAGTTCCTTACGAGCGCCTTGCGCTTATTCCCCGTAGTGTGGATTTGGAGAAATTTCACTTTGTCAGGAAGAAGAGGCAGCATAAGGATTCGTTTAATGTGGGTATTATCGGTAGAATAGTCCCTCTTAAGGGCCACCTTTATTTTATTCAGGCGATGGCAAAAGTGCTCAGGATTATCCCTGAGCTTAAGATATGGATTATAGGGGATGCGCCTGACTCCAAGGAAGCGTATAAGGAGCAGGTCCGCGTTATGGTGCGGAGGCTTGGTTTGACTCATTGCACGGAGTTTCTGGGGAACCAGAGAGATATTCCGTTCATCGTAAAGAACTTAGACCTCCTGGTGTTGGCCACTGTCACACAGGAGGCCTTTGGCAGGGTAATTATTGAGGCCCAGGCAAGCGGTGTCCCTGTAGTGGCTACGTCTGTCGGAGGAGTGGTGGATATTATTGAAGACTCTAAGAACGGGCTGCTTGTCCCGCCTGCCGATCCCCAGGCAATAGCCGATGCGTGTGTACGCATTTTCAGGAACCCGGAATTGGCTCACTCACTGGTTGAGAACGCCTACAAAAAAGTCAAGGAGCAATACTCTACCGAGCTTATGGTAGAGAAGACTTTGAAGGTGTATGACGATGCAGTTACGCAAACCAGGGTGCTTGTAATAAAACTGAGCTCGGTGGGAGATGTAATTTTGACTACCGCAGCGCTTCGGGCGCTTAAGGAGCAATGCGGCAGCCGATACCATATCACGTTATTGGTTGGGGACGGCGCGAAAGAGGCGGTAGTGCGCTGTCCTTATATAGATGAATTGGTCGTATGCGATTTTAAAGGCAAGGACAGGGGGGTGCGCAGTTTTCTTGCCATCGGCTCACGCCTGCGCAGGAAATACTTCGATATCGCAATTGATTTACAGAATAACCGTAGAAGCCATCTCTTAAGCCTGCTTTCCTGGGCAAGAGACCGATTCGGTTACGATAATGGAAAGTTAAGTTTCTTCCTTAATCGCCGGATACGGCTTCCCCAGGACGTTATTGACCCGATAGCGCATCAGTTTAAAATCCTGGAGGCATTGGGGGTAGCGCTTAAAGATCCCCGCCTTGAGCTTTGGCCTTCGCAGGAGGACCGGCGGTATATCGGCAATTTCTTGGCTTCTCACTGGATGAACGCCAATCAAAAGGTCGTCGGTATTAATGTGAGCGCAAGCAGGCGATGGGCCAGCAAGGTGTGGCCTCAAACGGCGATGGCAAAATTGTGCGATTATCTGGGTAAGCAAGATATACGGGTAGTGATTACCGGCAAGGAAGAGGATGATGCGTACGCTCAGGAACTAATCGAAAAGGCCAAGGGGTCAAACCCGATTAATGCCTGCGGGAAAACAACGCTTAACCAATTGTATTGCCTTGTACAGCAATGCCATGTGTTTATCTCCGGGGATTCTGCGCCGCTGCATATCGCCGCTGCCGCCGGGACTCCTTTTATTGCCCTGTTCGGGCCTACCGACCCGCGCCGGCACCTGCCGCCTGCGAAGCGGTTTGTAGTCATCCAAAAAGCATTGCCGTGTGTGCCCTGCTATAAGCCTGAGTGTGCGCACAAAAAATGCATGGAGGCTATCAGCGCAGAAGAGGTATTTGAGGCAGTTACGGCGCTATTACGATGAATATTCTTTATTTGACAACCCACGTTAATGTCGGCGGTATTACCAGTTATTTACGTTTTCTCTCTGCGGGGATGGTGCAGAAGGGCCATACCGTTTGCCTTGCGTCAAGCACCGGAACGCTTGTTCCCGAGTTTCAAAGGCAGGGGGTGCGCTTCGTCCCCGTTCCGATAAAGACAAAATCTATCGCAAGTCCCAAGGTGTTAATGAGTGCCTGTATGTTATACTCGTATTTGAAAAAAAACCGCATCGATATCATCCACGCCAATACCCGCGTGACACAGGTACTCGCCTGCATACTGAGCCGGTTATGCGGGGTCCCTTATCTTTCTACCTGTCACGGGTTTTTTAAGGCAAGATTTCTGCGCCGCAGAATTCCTTGCTGGGGCTTCAGGGTAATTGCAATAAGCGAATCAGTACGGCAGCATCTTATCGAAGACCTTAAAGTGGAGCCTCAATTAATACGGTTGGTGTACAGCGGCATCGATACAGAGGTTTTTAGTGCTCAGCGCGGCATTGCTTCTTCTGTCGCCAAGCAGGCGCTGGGCCTGGGGGAAGGGCCTGTCATAGGCATTATTGCCAGGCTCTCCGACGTGAAAGGGCACCTATATCTGATTCAGGCAATGAAAGATGTGGTCCAGGAATTTCCCCGCGCGCAGTTGCTTATTGTAGGCGAAGGCCGCATGAAAAAAGAACTGGTCGCGCTAACCCGCTCATTGGGCCTTCTGGGCAGGGTAGTTTTTTTGCCGCACACAGAAGACGTAGCCGCAACCCTTTCGCTTTTGGATGTGTTTGTTATGCCTTCGTTAAAAGAAGGGCTTGGATTGGGGTTGATGGAAGCAATGGCAGCGGGAGTTGCGGTGGTGGGTTCGGCAGTAGGCGGGATCAAAGACCTTATCCAAGACGGCCACAACGGCCTTTTGGTTGAACCTGCCAATCCGGGTAAGCTCGCAGAGGCGATATGCGGCTTGCTTAAGGATGAGGGCAGGCGCAGGCGCATGGGGGCCAATGCCTGCGATCTTATCAGGCAGCGTTTTTCGGTCAATAAAATGGTCGATCAGACTGAGGGGGTATACACAGAATGCCTAAACGTAGCGTAATATTTTTCATTACCGGCTGTATTATCGTTACTTTGACACTCGCTCTTTTTATTTTTGTCAAGATGAACTATGTGGTTCCTATCTTAATGTATCATTCTGTGTCGCCTTTTGCGACTAAAGAGAACCGTTTATCCGTAAGCCACGCATCGTTTGAGAGGCAGATGCGCTTTCTAAAAGACCGCCATTATAACGTGGTTTCCCTTACTTCATTGGCTGAAATGATTAAGCATAAGCAAAGAATTCCCCGCCGGACTGTAGTACTTACTTTTGACGACGGTTACCGGGATAATTTCACATATGCCTTTCCCGTGCTGAAAAAATACAACCTCCCCGCCACAATGTTTGTGATTATCAATGAGATCGGGCGCAGCCAGGGCGATAGGCTTACATGGGACCAGATACACCAAATGAAGCGCTCGGGCATTATTACCTTCGGAAGCCATGCATTAGGCCCTGAGCCTTTGGTTAATATTGCGCATCCTGCTGAATTGAAAAATGAAATTTTTGATTCTAAAAGGGCCCTGGAAGAAAAACTCAAAACGCCGGTTGAGGCATTTAGTTATCCCGAAGGAAGGTTTAATCCTGCGATACGGCAGCTGGTGAAAGATGCCGGTTATACGGTGGCAGTAGCAACTTCTCCGGGCAAGGGGTATCCGGATGACGATGTATGGGCGCTGAAGCGCTTAAGAATTTCTTCTACTTCGGATAATTTGTTCGTGTTCTGGTTTGAAATTACAGGGATATACACTTTTATCAAGGAGCACCGCGATGACCCCTAAGCGTATCCTTATCTTTGACGTCAACTGGATAGGAGACGTCTTGTTCTCCACGGCTGCCATCAGGAACATAAGGTATAATTTCCCCGATAGCCATATCTCCTGCGTGATCCCGCAGCGTTGTCACGAGATACTGGAAGGTAATCCCCACCTAAACGAAATAATATTTTTTGATGAAAGAGGGAGGCATCGCGGGATTCTCGGCAAGATTAGTTTTGTCCTGAAATTGCGCAGGGAAAGATTTGACATTGCGTTTCTATTGCACCGTTCTTTTACCAGGGCGTTCATATGCTGGTGCGCCGGTATCCCGGAAAGGATAGGGTACTATTCCCGCAAAAGAGGGTTTCTGTTGACCAGGGGCATTGTTTCTCCTTTTCGCGACGAAATGCACCGGATAGACTACTACCTTAATATTGTTGCCAAGTCCGGTTATAAAGTACAGGACAGATTTACCGAATTCTTCATAAGCGAAAAAGACCAGAAGTATGCAGAGGATTTCTTAAAGAGCCAGGCGATTAATGAGAGTGATTTTGTCGTGGGGTTAAACCCCGGGGGCAACTGGATGCCGAAGCGCTGGCCAAAGGAGTATTTTGTGGTTTTGGCAGATAAACTGGCGATAGAATTTCAGGCGCAGATAATACTTACCGGCGGGCCTCAGGACGTAAAATTGGCACAACATATCCAACGCCTTATGAGGAGAAAGGCTATTAATGCCTGCGGCAAACTGACCCTTAAACAGCTCGGGGCGCTGGCAAAGAGGCTCGACCTTTTTATCACCGCTGATACCGGCCCGCTGCATATCGCAAACAGCGTGGGCGCAAAGAAGATAATCACCCTTTTTGGGCCTACGCACCCGGCGATTACCGGGCCCTACCCCTCGCGCAATGTGCATATCCTCGCCGCAAATGTGGATTGCAAAATCCCCTGCTACGAGGAAAACTGCAACAATAACCGTTGTATGCGCTCTATTACGCCCGACGAGGTGCTTACGCTAGTGAGGAAGGTCATCGTATAGACATTTCTATGAAGAGGCCGGATACGCAAGTACGTAAAATACTCTTTGTCACTCTAAGCAATATCGGCGATGCGATTTTAACGTTGCCGGCATTAGATTATCTTAAATCCCGTTTCCCTGCGGCAGCCATTACGGTTATCTGCGGACCCAGGGCAGAAGGCATCTTCGCCCATGGTTTTTCAGATGAGCGCCTTCTGGTGTATGATAAACATGGGTCTTTTCCGCAGAAATTACAGTTACTCTTGAAACTGCAAAAAGAAAACTTTGATGCCGTCGTTGATTTACGCAATAGCATATTCGGCGCTTTCCTTTTTGCTCCCTACCGGACCCCGCATTTTTTACGCATCCCCTCGCGCAGCATGCATATGAAGGACAGGCATTTATATAGGGCGATGAGGGCTTTTGATGCGACTATTACATTGCCGCAGGTACCAGCACAAAAATCAATTCTCTTACGCGATAACGACCAACACTACATAAAGAATTTGTTAACGCAGCATGGCATATGCCAGAATGATAGGATAGTGGTTATTTCTGCCGGTGCCCGCAGCCATACGAAACAGTGGGCCAAAGAGAAATTCGTTGAGCTCATCCGGTCTTTTATCGACGACACTGGTATAAAGATAATCCTTGTGGGAGAAAAAGGCGATGCGCAGGCGAGTTCTTTTATCGCAGCTCCCTTTAAGGGTCGGGTATTGGATATAAGCGGATTCACTACGATTACGCAACTGGCCTGCCTATTAGAACAGGCAGTGCTTGTGATTACCAATGATAGCGCTAATCTGCATCTGGCAAGTTATTTGGATAGGCCGGTTATTGCCTTTTTCGGCCCCACGGACGAAATGAAATATGGGCCCTGGTCGTCACATAGCCTTGTGATTAAAAAAGACGTGTACTGCCGGCCCTGCCAAAAGGCTCAATGTAGATTCGGTCATCTGCATTGCCTTCGCCTTATTAACGCAGATGATGCGAAGGCAGCAGTAAAGAACTTTCTGGCGCAGGCAGCGTGTATAAATCGCCTGCAATATCCCAGGCCCGGCTTTAAGCGTATTCTCATCGTCCGGACAGACCGCATAGGCGACGTGCTTTTGTCTACGCCGGTCATTGAGGCTTTAAGGCAGGCGTATCCTTGCGCGTATATCGCGATAATGGTAAACCCTTATGCCGCAGACATAGTAGAAGGTAATCCTTACCTTGACGAAGTAATTATGTGTGCGAAGGAGGCAGAAGACAGGGGGATACTCGGCACTTTCCGGCTTGCCCGGCGATTGCGAAGAAAAAGATTCGATGTCTGCTTTGTGCTGCATCCGACTGTGCGGCTGCACTTGCTTATGTATCTTGCCGGGATTCCCCGCAGGATAGGCTATGACCGCAAGTTCGGTTTTTTGCTTACGGACAAGATAGTCCACGATAAACAAGCAGGCAAAAAGCATGAGTCAGAGTACTCTCTCGATGTAATCCGCTATCTAGGTATTGCCGCAACCGGCAACAATCCCTTTATGCCTATTCGCAAGGACTCCGAAGCCTGGGCGGAAAGGGAATTCAAGAACGCAGGGATTGGCAGTGATGATAAAGTCTTGGCAGTCCATCCGGGCGCCAGCTGTAGGTCAAAATTGTGGCCCGAGGAGAATTTTGCGAGCGTCTGCGATATGTTGGCGCAGCGGGTCGGATTTAAGGTCGTGATTGTCGCAGGCCCAAAAGATGCGGGAATAGCTAAAAATATAGTTGCGCGGATGCGCCATCGCGCAGTTAATTTTGCGGGAAAGACTTCCGTAAGCCAGCTTGCCAGCCTCCTTAAAAGATGCAGCCTTTTTATTTCCAATGATTCAGGTCCTGTGCATATCGCCTCGGCCCTGAAGATCCCGGTAGTGGTTATCTTCGGTAGGGGCCAAAAAGGCTTAAGCCCCCTGCGCTGGGGGCCGCTGGGTGAGAAAAGCAGGGTGCTTCATAAGAGCGCTGGTTGTGCCGAATGCCTTGCCCATAATTGTAAAAAGGAATTTGCCTGTATCAGGGCTGTTACTCCGGAGGATGTCATTCGCGCAGTTGCTGATCTCAATTATTATTTATAATATAAGAATAGTGTGATATAATTTTAGCGATGGATAATCCGGTACCGAATCCAAAATCAGGCTTACGAGACATCCGTTTTGAAGAGCCTACGTTTATCGACCCCCTGACCGGCCTATTCAACCAGTATTACCTTTACCAGTTTCTTCCCGAAGAGCTAAAAAAAGCAAAACTCGCCCGTTATCCTTTGGCTGTCCTTATGATTGACCTCGACGGCTTCAAGGGGATCAATGATTCGTACGGCCATCTCTGCGGAGACGACGTCTTAAAGCAGCTTTCCGCAATCTTAAAGAACGCGGTGCGCAAGACCGATATGGTAATTCGCTATGCGGGGGATGAATTTACAATCCTTTTGCCTACCGCAGATCAGAATACCGCTTCGATGCTGTCAAAAAGGTTCATTCAGGATGTGCAGAAGACCGTCTTTAAAGGCAAAGACGGCCAGGAGCTCCATCTTACTATCAGCATTGGTTTTTCAATCTTTCCCACAGACGGGGAACGGATAGATGAACTCATTGAGCTCGCAGACAGGGCGCTGTACCTTTCCAAACAGAAAGGCAAAAACAGGGTATCCTATGCCAAGGAAGTCAATATTGAAGCGGTCAGTTATATGGTAGCAATGGATTCTTTCCCCTGTCCGAAATTTATCGATAGGACCGAAGAGCTGGATAAGCTTAAATATATTTTTGATGCCATTGTTATCAAATCAAACCTTCTGCAGGTCGCGTTTATTTCCGGAGAGATGGGGAGGGGAAAATCCCGACTGCTCAGCGAAATAGGCAATTATGCGCGCGAACGCGCAGCGATGATACACTGCCGGGCTTCTTTGTCGCATATGCAAGACCCTTACTACCTCTTTGCAAACGGGATCACCGACTACATTCAAAGGACCGGCCTTGACAAGCCTCAGCTGCGCTTGGTCTTCTCCCAGATTCCTCCCGAAGAACTCGATGCGCTCAGCCTTTTGGTAGTGCCTCTTTCGGGCATGGCGAAAGGCTCAATCGAGCTTGAGCAGGAAGAGGGCAAGAGGCGGTTTCTTTTGTTTAAGGCGTTCCTTGATTTTTTAATCGAACTTAACAAGACACAGGTAATCTTCCTTTCCTTTGACGATTTACAGTGGGCGGATAAGGCAAGCCTTGAGCTTTTGCATTACCTGGGCCAGCAGGAGAAGACTAAACGGATATTCATTGCCAGCTGTTATTCCCTGGACAAATACACAAAAACGGAGAAGAAGGAAGGCCTTACGTTACAGGACCTGCTTGAAGAGATGAAGTTTGAAGACAACTGTACCAATATTGTGCTTGATAATTTTTCCCTTGAAGAGACAAAGCAGATGAATAGCGCTATTTTTCCCGGCCTTGTAGCTCCCGAGCAATTTTATGAAACGATGTACAATGCCACAAAGGGGAATCCTTCGTTCATCGAAGAGCTCCTGAAGCTTTTAGTTGAAAACGGAGTAGTGCTCTATCAGGATAACCGTTGGCAGATAAAGAAAGATTTCGAAGAAAAGGATATGCCGACAACCATCGATGACCTTATTAAAAAGAGGATCAAGAACATCGACGAAGAAACAAAAGAGATGATCGTGCAGGCGGCAGTGGCGGGAGATGACTTTTCCGTAGAGCTCCTTAAGAAAGTCGGCAACAAGGATGAAGGATTCACGCTTGAGCTTCTCAACAGGGCAAAAAAAATGCGCCTGATTGATGAATTGGAGCCAAAAGGTAAATACGGCTTTATTAATAAGAATATACAGAATATGCTTTACAATGAGCTCGATGAGAAGACGCGTAATCAGCTGCACTACGCAGTGGGAAACGCGCTTATCGACCAATACAAGAAGCACGAATATAAGATGGCAGGGGAGCTGGCATTTCATTTTGGCAATGCCTCTGTGGGGCCGGAAGCGGCAGAGCTAAGAAAACAGCTTTCGGCAAAAACGCATACATTGTTTAACCCTTCTGAAATGGTGGGATACTTAGACCAGCTTGCCAAAGAGGTGATGGTTGAAAAAGACGCGCATGTGGTCGCCCTTTCAGATATTATGCAGACTGAGGCCTTGCGGTTCGTGCGCGCATTACAGAGCGCAATAAAAAATTTCCAACTTTATCCGCCGGGTTCTATTAGGGTCAGGTCTTTGAAAGAGGCATACGCTGCCTTGGATCCCCTATGGAAAGAAAGCGAAAGGCTTAACCTCGGGGAAGTGGAGCGGGTGCTGGTAATAAACGGCAAGCGGATCACCCCCAAAGAAGTAGATAGGTCCAACGTTGAATTTTTTGTCAGCCAGATGCTCGAGCATAACCTTAAGACCATCTCTTTTATCAAGGGGGTAACCGAGCAGGACCTCGACAAATTCCTCCAATATTTCAGCAGGCCCTATCAGGTGATCAAAGATGAGGGCGGCTGGGGCGAAGTGGTGAAGAAGGAATCCTTAGGCGGGATCAAGGTAGACGAGGTCCGTTTTATACAGATTGGCGGTCCGGCAAAAGCATTTGAAGAAAAGAAGAGGATAGAAGACATAATGCTCATGGAATTTTTGCTTGGCAAGATCGAGAACGAAAGTGTTGATAAAAATACGGTTATCGATAGCCTGGTCAGGGAGCCGAAGAAGTTCGCGCAGACAATCGCCGACGCCTCTGCTGAGGCAGTGAAGGCAGGCCCGCAGGAAGAGGAGGCCAAAGACGGGGGCAAGAGTATAGAGAGCCAGGCCGAGATGATTGCAAAAAACATCGAGAAGATTAATTCCGAGATTCTCGGCGACCAGCCAAGGGGGAGGAATTATGCAAAAAACCTTGCCCAGGTGATTATGGAGCTGGATCCCGACTTAAGGAGCAAGCTTATCCGTTCCCCGTCTTTTCGCACTGACATGCGGCAGCACGATATTATCGATAATGTGATGAAAGGTACCCCCAAAGAAGTAGTTGCGGATATGATCGTTGAAGAGTACAAAGAACATCAGGGCAATCTTTTGGTGGCGAGGGATTTCATGAATAGCGTACTGAAGGATAGCGCAAAAAAGGAAGAGGTTTTGGCGGAGCTGGAGACCAAGCTATCAAATTCAAACGTAAGCGCCCAGGATATCGAATTTATGACCGGCCAGTTGAGCTGGGAAGACCTCCCCGCAGAAAAACGCATCGAAAACCTCATGAAACTGCCTGATGAGTATTATCAGACTGAATTGGATAAGATCAAAGAGCTCCTTGAGGACCTTGATGCGCAGCAGAAAAAAGCGGAACTTGAGAAGCTTCTTTTGCACCTGATCACGAAAGCCTCCAAATTGCTGCCGCTTGCGCACAAGAACCTGATGCTGGTGCTGATTGATTTTGTCAAGAGGCCGCTGATAGCGAAAGACAAAACATCGCTTGTTTCCATGGAAGACCGTTTGAACGTCTTTTTGAAAAGGGCACATATTGAGCTCGACCAGAAAACGTTCAGCGATATCCTGGAGGTCTTCAAAGGGGTCATCAGGGAATCTACCAACCGCATATATCCTTCGAAGAACATAATGCTTGAAATAGACAAGCCGGAAATCAAAAAATATTTTTCTTTTACGCGCCAACTGTTCGTGATGCTCGCCTCAAGGCAGGCACTGGAAAAAGAAAAGAACCCGACTATCTATAGACTCATCGGCGCATTTCTAAACGAGATAACGTATACCGAGTTCCTGGAAACTTTTATACAGGCCATCCTGAATAGCCCTGCGAAGGAAAAAGAAGAATTCCGCAGCGTATTCCCTCTTATCGCCTCAAAGGCAATAGATGCGTTGATACGGCTTGAAGACAGGAGTGCCCACATGTTTGGTGATTCGTTCCGCGAGTATGTGATACGAAAGAGCATGGCTGATTTTTTGCAGGAACTGGGGGAGCAGGCAGTGAACCTGTTCCTGGACAAATGCGCTGTCTTAAAAGACGAGATGAGCGAGCCGCTCATTGAGCTATTGGGGTATTTGAAGAAACCGCGCGGCACCGAACTCTTGGTATTGTTGCTGCGCCACAATGATCTTTCAATGAGGCGCAGCGCACTGCTTGCCCTTGGGGATGTCGGGACAGAAAAGGCAGTGGAGGCGATTACTACATTTGTGCAGATAGAAGAAGATAAAAAATTACGTCAATTGGCAAAAGAACAGTTAGCAAGGCTTAAAAAAGCAAAAATAGCCTAACCTGTTTTTAGAGGAGCATGTATGTCACCCGTAAGAAGGACGAAGACCAAGATCGGCGAAATCCTGGTACAGAAAGGTGTAATCACACACGAACAGCTTCAGGAAGCGCTTGCCTTTCAGCATTCACAGGGGCAGAGCAAGCGTCTTGGCCAGATTTTAGTCGAACTGGGGCATCTTGACAGGGATGAGCTTTGTCTTGCCCTGGCAGTGCAATGCGGGTACCCCTACATCGCCATAGGGCAATGCCTCATAGAGCCCGATGTACTCTCGGCTGTTCCTGAGGAGTTGGTAAAGAAATATCAAATTCTTCCCATCGACAAAATCGGCGATGTATTGACTATTGCCATGGTGAACCCCCTGGAGAGGTCAGTAATTAAAGAAATCCAGCAGGTTACAGGCAGCCATGTGATTGCCTATCTTACGACTCCCGTAGAATTGAAAGAATTGATCTCGAAATATTATGCAAAACGTTAGCATGAAAGGCTTGTATGGCTAAAGAAGACAAAATTACCCCCGGGAACAAAGGCCCTGAGAAGGACGACTCGATAGTCGAGATATCCAAAACACTGCTTGAGCAGGACCCGCTGGTAAGGACCGTAAACAAAGTAATCTCTGACGGGGTAGAGCAGCGCGCAAGCGACATTCTTATTGAGCCCCTGGATGAGCAGGTCCAGATACGCTACCGAATCGACGGCATACTCTACCGCTATCTTATGTTGCCCAAACAATTCCAGGATGGGGTGCTCACGCGTGTTAAGGTAATGT
>JAQUON010000034.1 GCA_028717045.1 Candidatus Omnitrophota bacterium
CAATTCGGTGATAGAGGAATTTTTAATTCATTTGATCGACAAAAGGATTTTAGGCGGCTTACCAGATTTTAAGTTAGAGGTTGGTCCTCAAACAGCATTCATGTCGTTGGCGTTTACCCCAACAAGTATCGCTGATCTTGGGGCTAAGCCTCCTATTATCTTAAAAGAAAAGGATGCTGACTTTGCATTGGGTAAAACGATTTATTTTAAATTTTCTTCCGATTCTGGTTTTAAAGCATCAATGACCAGTGAGGGAAAACTTGTATTAGCTGTTTTAGCTGCGGAATGCAAAATAAATCTTGATAAGACGATGTTTCAAGAAGCGGCAGGCACTGCATCTCGTTTAAAGCAGGGGTGCCCGATGTCTCGGTACTATCTACTGGTTGAATACTTGGATATGGAGCCGGAAGACTGCAGGTTAACCGCCATTGATAATGTCTTTTTACTAAGACATGCTAAAAGATTGCCGTTTGAGAAGCGTACCGTTTATAAAGAGATTAAGAAACAACACGATGAAAACCCGATTGATAGTAATGTTATTTGGAAGTTTACTCAGGAAATCCAAAACTTTGTAAGTGCTATCTGGTATGATCCAGCAAAAGTATTGCAGCAAGGGTCATTTATTTGATGGGTCGTATAAAGATACCAACCCGTTTTATCAAGAGATAAATAACACCACACAAAACGAATTCTTTGGGGTAAAACGGACATTAAAGGGGCGCCAAAGGGGCAGTGAAGGTTAAGTCCTTGGCAATAGTTGCTCAATCAGATCCCGGCGCTCTTGGATGGTTTTTAGGCGGGCAATATTCAAAAGCCTTCTGCCGGTAAAGATTCGCAGCGTCTCTTGATCGTCGCATGACTTTATGTTTTCGATGAATTCAGCGGGTAATCGGTTGACTATTTTTAATAAGTGTGCTAATTTTGATTCCGACATATTGAGTTCTCTACAGGTTTTTGCCCAGGTTATCCTGGTTTCACCGCTGTTGATGAAGGCCTTAATTTTTAGGGCTTCTACTATGGTATTTGGGTAGACCCGGGGCCTTCTGATGGGTACCGGAGGCAAGGGATCTACTAAACTTAGCAAAGTCCGCTTGCTTCTCCGGATATCCATCTTCACAACCAATTGAACCACTTGGGGTTCTGCGGTGCGGCGGAAGACAACATTGGGCAGCTGATTTGGACAGGAGAGCCCTTTAGCGAAAAGGATTGTCTTGATAACTGGAGTCTTGTTTAAAAATTAGTAAGGGGAAATAAAGAAATGATTCAAGTTATAATTGGGGGCATACTTGCTACTTTTGGTGGTATGACAGGTATATGGTTTCAAGCAAAAAACGCAAGAAGAATTAGAATGGACGAAATAATAGCGGAGAAAAAGATTCAGGCTAATAATGAAGCTTACATTCGTATTAAAATGATAGAAGGAATGCTTATCCAGGCAGGTTTAGAAGAAGTAAAGGAAAAAATTTATGAATATGATGAGTGGTTCTTGAACACCCGTCTATTTTTACCAGGCAAATTCCCAGATAAATGGTTATCTATCAAGTCAAATCTTATTAATGCTATTGGATTAAAAAAAGGGTCACCCGATTCCGCTGCCGAATTAAAAAGATTAGATAATTTTCTTGTGCAACTAAAGGATGAAGCAATCGAAGAGATATATAAAGAGATGAAGTTATCAAATATGCAAATTGAGGATTCCAATAAACCAGAGTCCACTAAATCCTCCCAGATTTATGCGTTCATTGTTTTTTTAGCATTAGCCCTTAGCTTGTTTATCTTTTTTGGTAAAATAGTAAATTTATCGAACACAACCTATGATTATTGGCAGGAAATATTATTTTGTTCAGGTTGTGCAGCTATAGGTGTAAGTCTTGGGTTATATACTAATCGCACTGCCGTGCACAGTCCTCTTCGTTATGTTACGTATCTTCCTTTTCTTTGGTTCATCGCATCTCTTTCTGCATTTGTAGCACTTGGGACATTTCCACACGACATTATTAGGTCTTACGCAGCCGCTATTCTTGCAGGGGTGACTGTTGGATTTATAGGAGATAAGCTTCCCGAAAAACTTTTTGGATTTAAATAACAATAGCTTAAGCAACCGTAGCAAGTTGATTCTCTCGTTTTTCTATGCCTTCCGTATATAACCAGTTGCATATTTCATCCAATAAGGGCAGTCTTAATTTCGTAACTATTTGTGATACAAAGCATTGCGTATGATTTTAAACGAGCAGTAGATAAAGTGAATAAGAAAAGTCGATATGAAATAACGATTTTTAGAAAATTTACCTCTATCTGCCCTCACAAGATTAACAAAGACACCATAGAAAGTCTTAACCCGCCACACCCAGATATTTCTTTAGAAGTGAAAAATGGGGAAAAGCTTTATTTTGAATTAGTGGAATGCGTTCTTGAATGTCTCGCTAAACAAACAGGTGATTTTTTAAAAGTTCTTCGAGAAAATAAAGAGTTAACCAAGGAAAATTATTATCCAATAGGATTTAAAGAGGATTCGGTTTTTAACAAAGCTATGGAAAAATTCGGTAAGAGATATAAAGCAGATGCCCCTATTGAATTACTCGCCTTTTTGAATGAGCAAGCCCCGCCGTTAGGGGATGCTTTAACAAAGTTTAGCTATTTTGTTAAAGAGAAAATTGGCAAATCTCCATTTAGACGAGTTTGGGTATATGATGTATCTAACAACAAGATCTTGTTTCGTTTTCCCGAGGTTTAAAATATAGCCAGTTCTTTAAGTGTATTTTCTGTCTCTTCTACATATGCCCAGTTGCATATTTCATCCAATAGGGGCAGCCATCTTCTCTCACAAACCCTTCCTTCCGTGCGTAAAAATCCTTGCCGATTCCAGGGTATTATGCTATAGTAACCCGTTAAGGCGGTTATGAAAAGCATAATAATCTACTATTCCTTCAGCGGCAACACCCGGAAAGTAGCGAACCTACTTCATACCTATCTTCAAGACAAAGGACAGTCAGAGCTCATTCGTTTGAGAGGCCTTAAAGAGCCCCAGGGATTTTTTACGCAAGCGCGCAAGGCACTTGTGCACGCCAAGACCGAGATAGAAGAAACTAAATTCGACCTCACGGAGTATGACCTGATATGCCTGGGAACGCCTGTGTGGGCTTTTGGGCCGGCACCCGCGGTAAATACATACCTGGCTAACTGTTTTGGCTTGGGAGGAAAAGAAGTTATACTTTTCAGTACCTATGGCAGCGGCTCAGGTAATACGCGCTGCCTGAATTTTATGCAGCAAGCTTTGTCAGGTAACAAAGTTAAGGGGTTCAGGAGGTTCTCTGTACAGCAGTTTAAAGCAAATAATGCCGATTTTGTCATTAGCCAGATAAAGAAAATCGGCCTTTAGTGTGCTGATTGCGCCTGTAGCGCAACGGATAGCGCAATGGCCTCCGGAGCCATGTGTACAGGTTCGATTCCTGTCAGGCGCACCAAATTAACCATATGAAAAGAAAAATAGTAGCAGTAATCGGTGGGCACGATTGTACAAAGGAAGTGGAGCAATTATCACATAAATTGGGCATTAATCTAAGAAAAGTGGTTAATACATTAGTTTGTGGAGGCTTAAGTGGAGTAATGGAGGCTGTTTGCAAGGGTTTTAAGAGTAAAAATAATGTAACTATTGGAATCATACCAACTTATGACAAAAATACCGCTAATAAATATATTGATATTGTAATTCCAACAGGATTAGGGCTAGCCAGGAATGTGTTAGTAGTGAAGACTGCTGATGTGGTGATTGCACTTCCGGGAAAAGCAGGAACCCTTTCCGAGATTGCGTATTGCCTTCAGCTTGGGATACCCGTGATAGGTTTTAAGCCTTGGAATATGCCCGGAGTAGCTGAGGTTGGTTCTGTGGCTGGTGCTATAAAAAAGGTAAAGGAAATTTTACGGTTAAAGGGATAACATATGAATGCCATGTTAATGCTGCAAGACGGCAAGATATTCTCAGGCAAGACAATAGGGCCTATAAAAGAAACTATCGGTGAAGTTATGCTGAATACCGCTGTAGTTGGTTATCAGGAGATGGCAACAGACCCTGCCAATAGAGGAAAAATTCTTGTGCTAACCTACCCTTTAATCGGCAATTACGGCATTAACCCTAAATTCAACGAATCTTTGAAATGGCAGCTTAACGGGTTAGTAGTGAAAGAGACCTCAAGGATCGTTTCAAATTGGCAGGCAAAAACAAGCCTTGAGGTCTTTGCAAAAAAACAAGACGCGCTTATCCTGCGCAAGGTTGATACGCGAAGCTTAGCGGTGTACTTAAGGCACAAAGGAGAAATGCTCGGTATTATTGCCGGCCTCTCCAGTGAACCCAAAGCCTTGTTGGAGAAAATCGATGCGTACCGTAAAAATCAAACGCAGGACCTGATACGTCTGACTTCTACGGCGAAGCCGAGCTATTTGGGCCCCAAGAGGGCAAGGCAAAAAATTGCGCTACTCGATTTAGGCGTGAGCGCCAGCCTCCTTGCGCAATTGCAATCCTTGGGAGCGGGGATTTTTATCTTACCCTATACCGCTACAACCAAAGAGATAACCAAAACCAAGGCAGGCGGATTGATTATTTCAAATGGCCCGGAGAACGACGTGAATTTAGAGAAAATCGCCCAGGCGGTCAGGCCCCTTTTGGGCGCTATGCCGATATTAGGCATCTCCACAGGCCTTCATGTGCTTGCCTTGGCAATGGGCGCAAAAATTTCTAGGATGAAGTTGGGGCACCGCGGCGTCAACTATCCGGTTGCCCATCCAGGTTCGTTTCAAGCAGAGATCACAGCCCAGAACCATTCTTTTATGGTTGATAGCGACTCTCTCGATAAGATTCCGCATGTCAAGATAACGGGGTACCATTTAAATGACAGGACAATAGAAGAAGTGGCACACAATAAATTAAAATGCATAGGAATACAGTATTATCCTCAAAGCCCTGGCAAAGGGCAGGTGCATCCTGTGCTAAAGCGGTTCATGCACCAGTGCGCAATCAAATAGGGATTACGTATGCCTAGAAGAAAAGATATACACAGGATCCTGATGATCGGCTCTGGCCCGATAGTTATCGGTCAGGCGTGCGAATTTGATTATTCCGGTTCGCAGGCATGCAAGGCGCTCAAGGAAGAAGGGTACTTTACCATCCTGGTTAATTCCAATCCCGCTACCATTATGACTGACCCCGGGCTTGCGGATGTTACTTATATAGAGCCCCTCTCCATTGAAATGGCAGAGAAGATCATCAAAAAAGAAAGGCCTGATGCGATCCTTCCGACGCTGGGAGGCCAGACCGGGTTGAACCTGGCATACTTTTTGATGAAAGAAGGCATACTTAAGAAATATGGAGTTGAGTCAATTGGCGCGTCGGTTGATGCGATTTCCCGCGCTGAAGACCGGTTGCTTTTTAAGAAGGCGATGCAGGAGATCGGCATTGAGGTACCCAAAAGCGGGATTGCGCGCAGTACCGAAGAAGGGATGCGCATCGGTTTGGAGATCGGGTTCCCCCTTATACTCAGGCCGGCATATTGCCTGGGAGGGGCCGGCGGCGCTACCGTGTATAATAGGCAAGAGCTTGAGAAATTTTTGGAGAAAGGTTTAAGCGTCAGCCCCGTGCATCAGGTATTAGTAGAGCAATCGGTGCTGGGTTGGAAAGAGATAGAATTTGAAGTGATACGGGACAACGCCGACAACGTAATCATTATTACTTCTATGGAAAACGTCGACCCCATGGGCATACATACCGGCGACAGTATGGTCGTTGCCCCTGCCCAGACATTAACCGCCCAGGAATATGAAGAATTTGTTGATCTTTCAAGGAAGATAATCCGTAAGGTGGGAGTAACCGGTGGCGGGGCCAATATCCAGTTCGGGCAGAATCCCGATAACGGCAAAATAGTCATTATTGAGGTAAACCCCCGTCTTTCAAGAAGCTCGGCCCTTGCCTCAAAAGCCACGGGGTTTCCTATTGCCCGGGTTGCCACAAAACTTGCTGTAGGGCTGACGTTACCAGAGGTCATTAACCAGATTACGGGCAAGACAAGCTCATTCTTTGAGCCGACCGTTGATTATTGCGTGTTTAAAATCTGCAGATTTGCGTTTGAAAAATTCCCTCAAGCAGAGCGGGTGCTGAATACTTCGATGAAGGCAGTGGGTGAAGCGATGTCTATAGGCAGGAATTTCAAAGAGGCGTTGCAAAAAGGGATACGCTCGATAGAGATCTCGCGTTTTGGTTTTGGTTGCGACAGCAAAGATACAGTCACCGACCAGATGCTTAAGAGCCTCAGCCCGCTCCTTTTGCAGCAGATTAAAGATAAAATCCGCATCCCTAACGATGAGCGGATATTTTATCTGCGATATGCGATTAAGGCCGGCCTATCCATCGATGAGATATATTCCCTTTCTCAAATAGACCGTTGGTTTCTCGATAATATGAAACAATTGGTAGAGCTCGAGGAGAGAATAAAGGCAGCGCGGGCCAGCTCTGGGGATGCCGAGCCGGATATTTCGGCAGAGGTGTTGCGGGAAGCCAAAGAGAACGGATTTTCCGACCGGCAGCTTGCCTATTTACTTAATTCCAAGGAGGATGTGGTGCGCCAGATACGCAAGAAGCAGAACATAAAAGCGGCGTATAAATTAGTAGATACCTGCGCCGGAGAGATTGACGCCGAAAAGCCATATTTCTACTCGACCTATGAGACTAAAGACGAATCGCGGGCAAGCAATAAAAAGAAGGTAGTGATTCTCGGCGGCGGCCCTAACCGTATCGGCCAGGGCATTGAGTTTGACTATTGTTGCTGCCATGCCTCTTACGCCCTTAAAGAGGAGAATATAGAAAGCGTAATGGTAAATTGTAACCCGGAGACCGTTTCTACGGATTACGATACTTCGACCAGGCTCTATTTTGAGCCTTTGACGCTGGAAGACGTCCTCAATATTATCGAATTGGAGAAGCCGATAGGAGTAATCGTCCAATTCGGAGGGCAAACCCCCTTAAACCTGGCTGTTGCTTTACGCAAGGCAGGCGTGCATATCCTCGGTACAAGTGCAGAGAATATCGATATTGCAGAAGACAGGGAGCGTTTTAAACGGATGCTTCAGAAGCTTAGCCTTTTGCAGCCTGATAACGGCACCGCATTTACCTTCGAAGAAGCCAAAGGCGTTGCCCGCAGGATCGGTTACCCTGTGTTGGTAAGGCCTTCATATGTACTTGGCGGTCGCGCCATGGAAATCGTCTATGATGAAGTGACGCTGGAAAAGTTCATCGCCGAGGCAGCTAAGGTTTCAGGCGACCACCCTATCCTGATTGACAAGTTTCTTGAGGATGCAATCGAAGTGGATGTGGATTTGATCGGAGACGGCGAGCGTTTTGTAATCGGCGGCATCATGGAGCACATTGAAGAGGCAGGCATTCATTCCGGGGATTCGGCTATGTCGCTGCCTACCTTTACATTGTCGGGCGAGATTCTTAATAAGATACGAGAAGCAGCCTATAAAATGGCAAAAGAGCTTAATGTGGCCGGTCTTATGAATGTGCAGTTTGCTGTCAAGGACGATAAGGCATATGTGCTGGAAGTTAACCCGCGGGCCTCGCGCACCGTTCCCTTTGTTTCCAAGGCCATTGGTGTCCCCCTTGCAAAACTGGCTACCAAGGTGATGTTGGGTAAGACCCTCGATGAGTTGAAGTTTACCAAAGAAATTATCCCTGCGTATTTTGCCGTGAAAGAGTCGGTATTCCCGTTTAACCGCTTTCCGGGCGTTGATGTTATTCTGGGTCCTGAAATGAAATCTACCGGCGAAGTCATGGGGATCGATGCCGATTTCGGCCTTGCCTACATCAAGAGCCAGATTGCAGCCGGGCAGAACCTGCCCCGCAAAGGAAATGTCTTTATTTCGGTACGCGATAAGGATAAGCGCTCGGTTATCTTTATCGCCAAGAAGCTGCATGAACTCGGATTTCACCTGTATGCGACCGAAGGGACGTCCGACGCACTTTCCAAAAACGGGATCCCGGTAAAAATACTGGTAAAAATCGCCGAAGGAAGGCCTAATGTCTTGGACCTGATGAAAGACGGGAAGATCCAGCTGGTCATCAATACTCCTTCTGGAAGAATCCCCCGCCAGGATGAGGTTAAAATTCGCTCTCAAGTGATCCTCCATAACATACCTTACGTTACCACGATTTCTGCTGCCCAGGCTACGGTCAACGGCATTGAGATACTGCTGAAGAAAGATTTGAAGGTCAAGTCTTTGCAAGAGTATCACCGAAACGCTGCACGCAAAACTAAAAAATAGGCCATTCGGAGAAACGGAATAGAATAGAAGCAGCGAGAGAAACGCCTTATTTGCCCGCAATGTTTTTTTATTGTATGCATTCGAATGCCAGAGTTACCTGAAGTAGAGACAATTAAGCGCGAATTAGAAAACGCAGTCGTAGGCAAAAAGATACGCAAGGTTTGTGTATATAATGCCAAGGTATTGCGCGGGGTTTCGGCGTCAGCATTTATGCGTTCACTCCGGGGCGCAGCCATCAAGAAAGTACTGCGTAGGGCAAAGGTCTTAATTCTTGAGCTATCAAGCGGCAAATGCCTCGTACTACACCTTAAAATGACCGGTCAGCTTATTTACCCGGGATCGGGCGTAAAAAGCCGCATCAGTTTTTATTTTTCAGACGGCACGGCGCTGGATTTTAACGACCAACGGTTGTTCGGAGAAGCCCGGCTTTTGGATGACTGGCGTTCCTTCAAATTCATCCGAGGCTTAGGCCCTGAGCCGCTTGACCTTACCCGGACAGAATTTAGCCGCATGCTTGATGCCAAGAAAACCAAGATAAAGCCGCTGCTTCTGGACCAGGGTTTTATTTCAGGGATAGGCAACCTCTATGCTGCCGAAAGTTTGTTCCGGGCGGGAATCAGCCCTCTAAGGCAGGCGCAGAGTTTATCGGAAAAGGAAAGGGCAACGCTTCTTAGGGCGCTCACAACCGTGTTAAAAGAAGCGATCCGTTATAAGGGTTCCTCGGTTGATGAGTATGTGCAGTTGTCGGGTACGCCGGGAGGATATGCGGCGCATCATAAGGTATACGGCCGCCAGGGAAAACCATGCCTTATATGCGGATCTCCCATACAACGGATTGCGCTTGGGGGCAGGGGTACTTATTTTTGCCCGCACTGTCAGAAATAAGAGATGAAGACGCGCCTTAAAATAAACGGGACAATTATCGTACTGTCGCTTGTAGTCCTTAGCTTGTTTCCCGGATTTTTTATGCGCGACCATAGCGCAAATTTCTGGGAAGAGAGCGCAGAAATCCTCGGTTTTGCATTTATCCTTTTGGGCCAGCTTTTTAGGACTTCTGCGCGCGGCTATAAAGCAGCATTTTCCCAGGAGGGCAAGGCATTGATTCAGACTGGACCGTATGCATTCGTGCGCAATCCCATGTACCTGGGGATATTCTTAATCGGCTTAGGGATTGTAATGGTATTGCTCACCTGGCAGGCAGCGTTCATTGTTATGGCGGTGTTTATTACCCGTTATTATTTACTTATATTGGATGAAGAAAAGAGATTGCGTGTTTTGTTTCCCCGCGACTATGCCGGTTACTGTCAAAAAGTCCCCCGGTTCTTTCCTTCGGTGGCAAGCGTTATTTCTCAAGATATGCGGGATTATCTTCCACTGGGCTGGGTCTGGCTTAAGAAGGAAGCAGGCACCATCCTCTTAGTGTTGGCAGGGGTTTTTGTTGTCGATGCCTGGGTAGACTTGAAGAACGAAGGTGCATTTGTCTATTCCAGGGAATTTATATGGTTAGCGCTTGTATTGGCATGGTTTGTCATACTGATGTTTTATTTAACCGGGACAGCGCCTTTTAAAAAATATGCACTTAGAAAAGGCAACGCTGCTTTATAACAAGCCTCTCGGCAAGAACTATTTTCGTCTTGCGTGTAATGCCGCAAAAATCGCAGGCGACGCAGCAGCCGGGCAATTCGTGAGCGTAAAAATCAATAACACGCATGAGCCATTCTTGAGGAGGCCCTTCGGCATCCATAAAGCAGAAGGCGGTCGTATCGAAATTCTTTATGAAGTAGTGGGCGAAGGGACCCGGCTGTTATCCAGAAGGAAGCCGGGTAGTGTGCTTGACATGCTCGGCCCTCTGGGCAAGGGCTATGATTACCGTTATGCGCTTATCCGGCGCAAAACACCGGTCCTTGTTGCCGGCGGGATGGGGGTTGCCCCCTTATTATTCTTGGCAGAAAAATTATCCCAGAGCAGCCCGCGCGTGGTCTTGGGAGCCAAAACGAAAAACCAGATTCTCTGCGAAAAAGAATTTAAAAAAATAGGTTGCAGTGTTACAATAGCTACGGATGACGGCTCCAGGGGTTTTAAAGGCAAAGTCACGGATTTGTTAGAACAAGTTCTGTCGGCTATGGACCATGGACTGTCGGCTGTACTATACGCCTGCGGCCCAAGGCCGATGCTTGCGCAAGTGAGCCGTATCTCAAGAAAATACGGGATTGTTGCGCAGGTTTCTTTAGAAGAGCACATGGCCTGCGGTATAGGGGCTTGCCTGGGGTGCGTGGTCAAGACAAAGGACGGCTACAAGAGGGTGTGTAAGGAAGGGCCGGTATTCAATAGCGAGGAAATCGTTTGGCACGAGCACACAAAAGGAGGGCGTTGATGTCCGCTAAGCCTTTCATCTCGATTATCATCCCAGTAAAGAACTTTGAGCGCACTATTGAAAAAACATTTGAATATCTTTTAAACGTTGAATATCCTTTTGATGCGTGGGAATGGGTGATAGCTGACGGCGGCTCCACGGATAAAACCATCGAAATTATCAAAAACTGGCAAAAGAAGTACCCTTTTATCAAGCTGGTGGAGATATCTAATTGCCCATCGCCCGGATTTGCCCGTAACAGAGCCCTTGAAGTGGTGCGGGGCGAGTTCCTTTTTTTTACCGATGCCGATTGCGCCCCCGACAAGAACTGGATCAATGAGATGCTCAGGCATTTTGAGCGCGATCCGAGAATTGCCGCAGTCGGAGGAGAGGTATATACCTTAAAAGTGGACCCCGAGAATTTAGTGGAGGCATGGTGCCAGCATTTCCGCTTTAACATGGTTGCCCCCCGCTACGGGTTCATTAAAGAAGGGTATTACCCTGACTTTCCCAAACAGCCAAGGCCTACGGATGTCGTCGGGCATAAAGGATATTTCTTCGGTACTTGCAATGTCGCTTACCGCAGGAGCGCTATGCAGGAAATCGGGGCACGGTTCTGGGACAGGCCTACCGGAGAAGATATGGATTTAAGTTACCAGCACCGCTCGAAAGGCTGGAAATTTTATTTTGCGCCGAAAGCCAAAGTCGACCATATGCACCGGGCAGACCTTACGTCTTTAAGAAAAGTATGGGTTACCTATGGTCAGGCGCACATGCCGCTACTTGATAAATACATACAAAAAAGAGGAATCGAGGTTATTTTGCAATTTTTAAAAGGCGCTCCCTCGTTTATCCTGCCTTTTCCTCTGCGTGGGTTTGTGTACATAGGCAATTTCCATCTCATGCATATATTCGGCATCCTGACTCTGCTGGGGTTGGTGGCAAGTTTTCTTGTACCCGGCCCAGGCATACAGATAGCCACGCTTATAGCGCTTACACTCACGCTCTATTTCCTTTACCAATACGTAAAATGGAATTTTGACATGGAGCCGAAGAATAAATTCTTTTCTTGGTGTAGGATGAAATACGTAACAAACCTTAGTTTTATTCAAGGCGGCTTAAAGGATTTCGCAAAATATAAGATACTCTGCATAGAGCCTAGTTTTTAGCGAAGCGAAGAAGATATGATTATTGTAAAACTTTTTTGGGAGTTTTTTAAGATAGGGCTATTTACATTTGGCGGCGGATATGCGATGATTCCCCTGATTGAGAAAGAAATAGTGAACAAATATCATTGGCTGACTATGGAGCAATTTACAGACCTCGTTGCAATTGCTGAGATGACCCCTGGGCCTATAGCGGTTAATTCTGCTACATTTGTAGGGTATAAGGTATCCAAGTTCTGGGGCGCAGTTGGCAGCACGGCCGGTGTTGTGTTGCCTTCGTTTTTAATAATTTTGGTTGTTGCCTCGGTATTTTTCTCAATTCAAGATAACCAAATAGTACAGGCCGCTTTTAAAGGCCTTAGGCCCGCCATATTTGGTCTGATCATTGTTGCTGCCCTGAGTATCGGTAGGGTCAGTATTGCAGACTACCGGTCTATACTTATTCTTGTGTGCGTAGTGGGAGGGATATTGTTCTTGAAAATCCACCCTATTCTGGCTTTGGTAGTTTCAGCGCTTATGGGAGTTATATTTTTCAAATAAATTATGCTAAAAAGACACGCACAGCTCTCGGTTAATATAGGTACACTTAAGCTAAAAAACCCGGTGATGGTTGCGTCGGGCACATTTGGGTATGCCGAAGAGTTTAAGGATTACATGAACCTGAAGAAACTGGGTGCTATTGTTACCAAGACGATTACCGTACATCCGCGCCAGGGTAATCCCGTGCCCAG
>JAQUON010000035.1 GCA_028717045.1 Candidatus Omnitrophota bacterium
AAACGTCGCATACTCCCGAAGCGCAGTTACCCCGTTATTCTGGGGATGGTAAAAATAATCACAACGGGCAATACACTCCTGACACCGATTACATATCTCCAAATCAATGAATAGTCTCTTCATCTAATCCCAGATATCATGCATATCTTTTAGTTGCTCGTACGTAAATACGGGCCCGTCCTTGCATACATAGTACCTGCCCAGCCTGCAATGGCCGCATTTCCCCAGGCCGCATGACATATTTTTTTCCATCGACAAGTAAATATTCTCATGCGTGAAACCAAGATCCAGTAATTTCAGATTGACAAACTTCATCATAATAGGCGGGCCGCACACTACGGCAACCGCTCTATGCAATGCAATGGGGAGGTCTTTTAAGATAGTGGTTACCAACCCCACATTGCCTTTCCATTGCGGGTCGCCGATATCAACCGTCGTCATCACGTCTACTTTTTTCTTCTTGGCCCATTCCGGCAGAAGATCTTTATACACTATATCCGCGCTAGTCCGGGCGCCGTACCTCAACACTATCTTGTTGTAATGATCGATTTCTCCGAAAAGGCTGAAAAGCAAAGAACGCAAAGGAGCCAAGCCTACCCCGCCGCCAACAATAAGAATATCTTTCCCTCTAAAGCTCTCTAAAGGATACCCTTTCCCGTACGGGCCGCGCAGGGCTATTTTTTCGCCGCTATGCATCGCATGCAGCCTAGACGTCATGCTTCCGACGTTCATAATGGTCACTTCCAGCCTGTCTTTTACTCCGGGGTCTGAGGAAGGCGTAAATGGAGCCTCTCCTACGCCGGGAATATTCAATTCTATAAACTGGCCGGTGCAAAACGAAAACAAAGCCTGAGGCCTGAGCGCAAACGTCTTTATCGACGCTGTCTCCTGGCGTACATCTTCGATGACCGCCTCAATGGGTTGATAGATGTTTTTCTTCATAGAGCCTCTTGAGGATATATCGAATATCGATCTTGCCGGGGCAGACCTCTATACACCTGCCGCACCCGCAACAGGCCTGCGTTCCCATGGTGTCGATAAAAAAATCAAATTTCTTAAGGTAGCGGTTGCGCAGCCTCATATAGCGCATTTTTAACGGATTAGCTCCTCCGGCAACCCTGGTAAAATTTTTGTAGAGGCAGCCATCCCAGATGCGTAGCCTCTGCGGCCCCTCTTTTGAAAGCGTATCGGCCAGAAGAAAACAATGGCAGGTATCACAGATAAACACGCAGCCTCCGCATTCAACGCACGTGCGCATCTGCTCCTGCCATACGGTTGAATTGTATCCCGAGACCACGATATCTTTCAGAGACCCCTTACCGGGAATTTTATGCAATGCCAGGTGCGCATCGAGTTTCTTTATCAATGCCTCTCTTTTCTGGGCCCTCCCCGCAAGCTGCCCACGCGTAGCTAATGATAAAATATTTTTCAGTGAATCGGCGATCCCATGCGCTTTTTCGGTCGCAACATCAAGAAGGTAGCCGTCGTTAAGCGCAGAGAGGTTAAAATCAAAACCTTCCTTCGAATACGGGTCAATGGCAAATGCCCTGCAGAAACAAGCCTCTTTAAATGCGGGGCAATCTCCTGCAATGATAAGAGCGCTTTCCCTCCTTGCGCGGTAAAAAGGATCAACCTCATCCCCTCCAAGAAACACAAAATCCTGGACCTTCAGGGAAAAAAGGTCGCAGTTTTTCACTCCGCTGATTGCCAGCGGCTTAGACGGTCCTTGCTTTTTAGGATCCGGCGTATCCCCGCTTACATTTTCCTTGGGATATACAAAAAGGGTGCGCGTCGGCTCAACGCAGCGGTATTCGTTATAGGCGATATCCGATTTTTCCTGGATGCGGGAAAAAGGCGCAAGGAGATAATCGCGCAAAGGCAATAAAAATCCGTGCTCGCAAAGTAATCGCCGCTTCGCCTCTACCCTTATCGGCACGTAAAGCTGGAACTCTTCGTCGATACGAGAGTAAAAAGTAATTATGTCCTGTTGTTTTAAAAAATAGGTCTCCATTAAACTATTGTAATCAGTGAGGAGGAATTAATAGGGGGGGTTTGTGAAAAATATCACAAAACAGCCCTAAAAAATAAAAAATTTCATTTTTTATATTACTATACTCCTTTTTTTTGTCAAGGAATAATTATTATTTTTCTGTTTCAGCTTATATACAAGGCTCTCTAACTCAGATGCCATGTCTGCGTTGGAGACGAATACGTCTCCTTCGAGCACCAGATTCACGGGAGCAAAATTCAATATTGCTTTTATCCCACAGCTTACTAACTCCTCTGCTACCTCTTGCGCGAATTCAACCGGAACGGAAAGAACCGCAATCCTTAAATTCCTTTTTTTGATAACCTGCCGAAGCGCGCGCATATGCCGTATCCTCACGCCTCCGCAGACTTTTCCTACTTTACGCGTATTCCTATCAAAGGCTTCAGAAATCTTAAGGTTGAATTCAAGGAATCCGGGATACTCAAGGAGCGCTGAACCTAGACGGCCTACGCCCACCAGGATTATTTCGTGCAATACATCCGTGCCGAGTATTTTTCCAATTTCTTTAGCCAGTAATTCTACGTCGTAACCGACCCCCCTTTTCCCGAATTCCCCGAAATAGGAAAGGTCTTTTCTGAACTGCACTGAAGAAACGTTCAAAAATCTTCTGATCTGATCAGAAGACACTATGCGCACCTTCTCCTGCCGTAACCTTCTTAACATCCGCAGATAAAGGCTGAGGCGCCGGGCTGTTTCCTGGGGTATATAGGCTCTACGCTCCATCTATCGTTATAGATTGTTAATTGTTTCACAAGTATACACTGCCGTAGTAGATTTGTCAATATTTTCGTAGTGCGTATAGTGTATAGGGTATTGAGTAGAAACGAACTATTCGGTAAATTCTAAATCCTAATATCTAAATCCTAAACAAATCCCAATGTCCAAAGGTCCAATGACAAATTCTAAATGACAAATCCAAATGGGTCGATAGTCAATAGTCTATAGTCCATAGACCATCGACCATAGACCCTGAAATGAGATTTTGATATTGGGCTTTGGATTTGTTTAGAATCTAAGATTTAGTGCTTAGGATTTAACTAAGCCTAAGCCTCGGCCTTAACCTTAGCCTTTTATAGATACCGATGATTGACGAATTACAACGAAGAATGCTGGGGGATCGATTTCTGCCGTATCATCTTAACGAAGAGGTTGGCGATGCGAGGGTCAAATTGCGAGCCGGCATTATCGCGTATCTCCTTAAGCGCCTCATCCACCGTCAGGCTCCTTGGCCGGTAGGGACGGTCTGAAATCATCGCATCAAATGAATCGGCACATGCCAAAATCCTTGCCATCAAAGGGATACCCTCTCTCTCTAAACCGTCAGGATACCCCTTGCCGTCATACCGTTCGTGATGATGCCGGACAATAGGTATTGCGGTCTTTAAAAATTCAAGCGGCTCAAGCACCTCAGCGCCCTTGACCGGATGAAGCTGTATAATAGCCCTTTCAGCCGGACTAAGTTTTCCCGGTTTATTCAAGATAAAATCAGGTATGCTGATCTTACCTATATCGTGCAATTCCCCGGCATAGCGCAATACTTCGGTTTCTGCGGAAGAAAAACGCAATAACCTGGCAACGGCAAGGGCATACCCGGTTACCCTTTCGGTATGCCCTCTGGCATAGGGATCCCGTGCCTCAAGCGCAAGAACCAGCGCATGAATGGCGTTAAAATAACTCGTGTGGATGTCTTGATAATGCCTCGAACCCTGGATGGCAATTGCAAGTTGCGATGCAAGCGTATTAAGCGATTCCTTGTCTTCCTCGGAGAACCTCCTTTTGTGTTTCGTGTAGACGGAGATAATGCCTAAGGGTTTTTGACGAAACACAACGGGCACGCACAGCATGGAAGCCATCCCTGCTTTCTGTATCACTTCCTTTGCGATGGCCCTCTTATCCTTATACATATCATAAATAGCAACCGGCTTTTTCATATGGAGGATCATTCTTGCCAGGCCTTTCCCTTGTTTTAAAAGCGGCATTTTCTTCTTAAGGCCTTCGCGTAAAGGCGTGCCCGAATTAAGGACAAATGTATGGACATGGTCGAGGATAATCCTTACTACGCAGATATCGGAATGCAAAAGTTCGCGCGCGCACCTAGCGATCAATGAATAGATTGTTTTAGATTCCGTATTTGAGCGTAACAAAATGTTTATCTTAAAAATCCCTTTGGCCCGGCGCTGCAGCGTTATAAACTTTTTTACCTTCTGACGGTATTTCTTTTGAAGCGAACTGCTCAATCCTTTTAGGGAGCCGATTATTATTTTAAGGGACACCATTTGACGCCGCAAAGAACGGTTCATCTTTGAAATTGTATCACAATAACCTGCCCGCATGCCTACCTCTGGCGTACGTGCCGACCTGGCAAGCCGCTTCAGTAGACTTTCGATTTGGTCGATAAGGTGTATGTCCTTGTCAATTTTTTCAATAATCTTGTTTACGCATTCTTTATGTGTAAACACCCTCATTTCCCGCTCCAGGAAAATAAAAAGCCGCACTGCGTTATCTGTTCATTTCGGCAGCCCGGCAATCATAGATAGTTTTTTTCGGCAGCCCGGCGGTCAATAATAGCGTCCTATCGTTAGACCCGTAGCTTTGCGCCCCACAATTTCTTGTGGTTTACCTTTTCGATAAAACAATTTTCTCGACTTTCCTTATACTAAGTATATACGCATAACGACCCCAAAATCAATGGGTTAAGATGGCAAATTGAAAACGTTTTCTAGGAAGGGGCGATAAAGGAAGGGAATTATCCGTATCGGGGTGAGGTTGAGCGCAAAGAAAACACTGCTATTTTAGAAAAAGCTTCATTTTACGCACCGGGATCGTATTTAGAAAGCTGTTTTATGCGCTTAAGCATATTGGGGTGCGTACTTAACAACTCAAGCATCTTGTCCGCAAAACCCAAAGCCACCCGTTTATTTGTGAACACTGACAATTCTGACTGTTCAATTGTGCCGCTTTTATCCAGATCAAGCTGCTTCAATTCCTTGATTTCATGCAAGGCCAAAGAGGGGTCATTCGCAAAAAAAGCCTTTAAGCCTTCTACATCTTTAATCTCTTCCTTGTCCATACGCGCACAACCATAGACCAGTTTATAAAGGCTTGAGGCGAGGCTTGAAGGGCGGTTCCCCAGCATAACCGAACCCCTGTCTGCAAAATATTCCCGTATGCGAGAAGCATACAGCACTAAAAGGTTGGTAATGAAATAAAAAACAAATGCGGCGAACCCGATAAGCACGGTATTAGCGCCATCGCGCGAGCCTCTCCTGCGTCCAAAAAACATAAAATGCCAGGCAATCCTATACATAATCAATGGAATAACCGATAACAGGGTAATAGTGAGCACGTCGCGGTTCTTCAAATGGCTTATCTCATGGCCTAACACCGCTTTTAATTCTTGCTCGTTAAGAAGCCTTAAGATACCGCGCGTCACACAGACCCGGCTGTCCCTTAATGACCTGCCAAAGGCAAAGGCATTGGGCAAGTCCGTATCGGCAATGCCGATTTTCGGCATGGGGATCTTTGCTTTCTGCGCCAGCCCTTCAATAATACTGAATAACTGAGGGTATTCCTGCCTTTTCACATACCTGACCCTCATCTGCCATTCGACCAATTTCGGGCCGACCATATACTGGATGAACAACAGCACAAACGAGAAAACGAGATAGAAATAAAAGTTGGAAATCCCCATCGAGGCACCGATCATCACCACTACCATGTAGATAATCCCGAATAATATGCTTAGCAATAACCACATCCTGAGTTGAAGAAAAAACATTCCTTGCCTCCCGTAGTTTACTTAGTACAAAGAAACGGTTCTGGGTACAGAGTATTGAGTACAGAGTATAGAGCGCAGAGTGCTATATGGGTTATGCATGACACTGTACGCCGCGCGCACAACCCATATCACACTCTGCGCTACTACGAAACATCCGCTTTAATTATAAAACGCAAAATGGGATTGTCAAGGTCGTCCGTATGGACGTAAATATACTGTTGGACGACTCCGGAATAATCCCGGCTGTCAAACGCAACCTCAAGAGGAGTGCTTTCACCCGGCGGAATATTCTTATCCCCAATCTTAGTAACCGCGCAGCCACAAGAAGAATTGAGGGCCTTGATGGATAAGTTTTGGGGGGTATTGTTCTTCAGAATGAATGTGTGCGCTACGGTTTTCCCTTTCTCTACTTTTCCAAAATCCCAAAAGAAAGGGTCACGCGCAATCCCGGCCATCGTTTGAGTAACCCCTTGCCGGGGTACCATCGTGCATCCGGCAGCAAAAAGCCAGAGAAGTATTCCTGAAATACCACGCAGGGCGTTATTCATCTTACGCAAGAAATATGATTATGATCCCGAGGCTAAAAAATAGAATTGCCATGAGTATTTTAATCACGAGCAGGTTTCTTTTTAAAAATAAAGAGAATTGATTGGAAGTAATCCCCAGGAGTGCAAGGATAAAGACGGCAAGAAGCGGGATAATAAACATGAAGTTATACAATATGAGATAGAAGAAGGCCCTGGCCTTAAGAGAGGTTGTCTTCAATACGAAGGTGATCGTGGGCAAATATACCTGCCCTGTGCACACCGCCTCCAGAAGCGACACCAGAAAGCCGGTCACAAAAGCGGTAAGAATGATGAGTAAAACATTTTTCTGGGCGGCCTGGTCTGCGCGGCCCCTGTAATGAAGGCCGATTATCTTGTTAATACGGTTCTTTATCGGCTTAGGTAACTGCAGAAAGAGCCCCTCGCTTGAAGCAGTGCGTTTAAACGTAAAAAAGTCAGCAAGCGCTGCTATGCCAAGCCCGATACTTAACAGCCCTATCCCGTAATTTGCGATGCGTGCGATAAACCAAAACCCCTTGAGCTGGTAGAGAAAACCAAAGAGCCCAAGGCCGATCAACAAATAGGTAACAAACACGCTGCAGATAAAGCTTAATCCAATAATAATCAATTCGCGCTTTCTGTACCCTTGAAGGCCTAAAAAAGAAATAAAAAAGACGATTACCGTAAACGCACACGGGTTAATTCCGTCAATAAGCCCTGCGCTTATTAAGGCCAGGGGGCTGAATGCCAGAAACCTTGATACAAGATCGACCTTAGTCTTTGAAAGCGCGCTGCCGCGATAAAACGCCTGTGTGTAATGCCTGGCAAGGGGTTCTAGCCTTTCCTGGATCTCCTTTATGCCGGTTAAAATCTCCCCCTCAAAAAAAACCCTGGGTACCTCTATTTTTTCTTCCTTGCCGTACTCTGCCTGCATATGGATAAACAGCTTATAATTCTCAATGTCTGCGATATCCTTATACACTATTTCGATTTTGTCGGCGAATTTCTTCTCAAAGAGGGGCATATAATCATGGAGGATTTTGACGCAGGCATGGCATGTATGCGAATAAAAGAATATGGCTTTCGGCTTCGGGGATTGCGCCTCTCGGGCGCTCACGTATCCGCAAGGCAGGAAACAGGCAATCGCTACCGTAAATACGAGGAGGAACTTTATCGTTTTCATAACAGCACGCCGGGTAAAAGGCCTAATTTTTTATCTCTGTGAAAAATGTACGGGGGATTTTTATAATTAACTCTGGTACGCGGAGATTATTCTAAGTATTTCTTTCTTGTCCCTTGCCTTCTTAAGGCGTTCTACTATAAATTTATCCTTCACCAGCCGGGAGATCTCTGCCAAGATCTTTAAGTGGCTGCCCACCTCTTCCTTCGGAGAAACCAGCATAAAAAAAAGATGCGTCTTTGCGCCGTCCAAGGCACCAAAATCTATGCCTTCATCGTGCCTGCCCAGCACCAGGACAAATCCTTGCGCTTTTTGCGCCTTCGCATGGGGGATAGCAACTCCATACCCGATTCCGGTAGAGCCCAGCTTTTCCCTTTTGACAATTTCCCGCAGTATTGCCTTTTCGTCCTTGATTTTCCCCGACTGCGCAACGAAACCAACCAGCTCCTCAAGCAGTTTCTTTTTATTGTGCCCCTTAAGGGTCAGGTTAATATATTTTTCTTTCAAAAGGCTTGCTAATTGTAAGGCATTTCTTTCCATCATACCGCCCTAATAACGCAGGTCTGCCCTGCCCTGATGCGCGCAAATATTATTGACCGGCCCCTTGCGGAGGATTCTGATACAGGGATTTAAAAAGCACCAAGTCTTCTTTCTTGATATCCACAAACTCAACCCCGATTTCAAAACGCTCATCGCCAAAGAGCGATTTAACACGGACCACCTTGGCAATCGCGTTGATGACCTTTGAACAATGCAATAGCCTTATCTCAAGCCTCAACAGAGAATTGAGGGGTATGAATTCATCGGCAATAAAACGAATGCCTCCCGCGCTTAAATCAAGGGTGAGCTTATTCTTGCTTTTCGGATGCGGAATAACGCTATAGGAAATCTCGTCGTATTCGCTGACCCTGGAAAATTTTCTTTTCTCTTTTTCGAAATCCATGGTTAACTAAGCGCCAGGCCGATTGCAACACCCAAAAGCGGGGCATGCGCTTTGATGCCTTCTTCAGCAGGGGGAGGTGCTAATTTAAAGCCGCGGGTAGGGTCAAGAAAATCGAGGCGCAGCCCCGGCATATGATTAAACGAATCCAGTAGTACCGAAATCCTGCAGCCGCCGCCGCTTAAAAACATGTACTCCACTTTTTTCTCTAGGTTCCTCTCGCAGTATTCAAAAGAGAGGTTTATTTCTTCCAAGATATTGCTCAAAACCAAATTCACGGATTCGGCAACCTGCTCCCTCTTTTCCTGCGGCTCATACGCAAGCGCCTTGGCCTTTTCAAAAGGGAGGCTGAATTTTTCGGAAATAGTCTGCACAATCTCATACTCCCCTGTTTCGATATCGCGCGAGAAATAGGGTACGTCGTTATCCAACACTACCAGCTTGCTTATTTTGTAACCGATATCAAGAATAGCGGCAACGCCTTTAAAAGAAGGATTGGTCGCCTTGAATGCCTCAACCAACGCGAGGGAATCAACATTGATAAGCTGCGGCTCAAGCCCAAGTTCCTTGACCAGCTCAATCCTCTCCTGGATGAACCCGCGCTCCACCGCGACCAACAATACGAGGATTTTATTATTGGCCAGTTTAGCCAAGATGCGGTAATCGGTCATTACCTCTTCTTTCTTATAAGGAATGTATTTTTCAAGTTCAAATTCGAGCGATTTATAGAGGTCTTTCTCCTTCATGTGGGGCAGGATTATGTAGCGCATAATCACATTGGGGCCGCATACGGAGAGGTTAATTTTACGGCAATCGGTTTTGACCTGGCTGAATACCTCCTTTATCGCCTCGATAATACCTTCTCTTGACGGGGCATTTTTGATGGGGGCTGTCGCTACGCTAAGAAATGTTTCTTTCTTGAGCGTCGTTTTGCGGATGAGGGCGAGCTTTACGCTAAAGCTGCCGATATCCAGGCCTATGGAAGGCGTGACAAAAAAATCTTTTAAAAAATCGACTGATTCCATATTGTACTCACCCGGGGAATACGTTATTCTGGGGTTGAAGTATCAGAAGAATATTCCAAGAATTTACTGTAATACATCTGCGCAAGCTTCGATTCTTTCAAGTTCACCGCATAAAGTATGGCTAAATTATAATACACTTCTCTGTCTTTTGTTGAGCCGCTAAGGGCCTTTTTGTATTCTTCAGCTGCTTCCTGGAAACGATTTTGTTTGGCATAAAGATAACCGAGGTTATAATGGACATCTCTGTTCTGGGGGTCGAAATTTAACGCCGTGCGATACTCCTGGATTGCCTTTTCTGTGTTCCCTTTAAGCGCATACGCATACCCGAGGTTTAAATGCACTTCGTTTTTTAAAGACTTGGCTACTTCAGCCCTGGGTTGAGAAAAACGCAACGTCTGGGGTTGGGCTGCCATCATGGTCTCAAGCATAGCTTTTTCTTTCTGCAGCAGGCCTACCGCATTCTTAAGGGTAGCCACCTGGGCCCTAAGGCCGTCCTTTTCCTTCATCGCCTCTTGAAGCCTTGAATTCAAAGCTGCCTTTTCTTGCGTCAGCGTTGTTGACTGCGCCTTTACCTTATTCAAATCCTGGTCGAATTTTGTCTGCATACTGACCTTATCTTTCCCCAGGGTATTGACTGAACCTTTACAAATAGCCAGCTGTTTGTCTGAATCGTTGGCCGCCTTGGTTTTTGCAGCTAAGTCCTTAGACAAGGAGGCGTTTTCCTTCTTTAACTGTTCCAACTGGCCTTGGGCTTCTTTGGAAACGCTGGTTTTGTTTTTAAGGACCGAAGCCTCAAGCTCTTTTACTTTTTTTGACAATGCCTCATTGTCGCGCGTAAGGTTGGCTACTTGTTCTTTATGCGCAGTCTCTTTCTTTTTAACCGCCTCTTTGCTTTCGGCGTACGCCGCCTGCAAAACACTTAAGGTAAGCACTGCGCAACACAATCCGATTATGCGTTTTTGTAGTATATACATTTTCTTCTCCTTTTACCTTGCTTTTTATTGCGAAGTTTTCGCCACAGGGGCCCTTAAAGGGAACGGATTGGCATTCTTAAATGCCTCCTGGGTCTTGCCTGCGGTGATTTTGTTAAATTCCTCCAGGTATTTTGTTTCAATGGGGCTCATTTTCGTATCTTTGATTACGTGCGGCGTCACAAAAATAATCAACTCGGTGTTCACCGTGTTAATCACGGTCTTTCTAAAAAGGAAGCCTACAAAAGGGATGTCTCCCAGCAGGGGGAACTTATCAATTGTACTGGTCTTTTCCTTCTTTCTTAAGCCGCCTATTACGATGGTCTCTCCGTCTTTTACCATTAAATTGGTCGAGGCGCTGCGTTTGTCTATGATAGGCTGGCCTCCTGAGGTGCCGCTGCGGAAGCTCTGTTCCGTAACTATATTCATAAACACATAATCGTCTTTGGTGATATGGGGCTTGACCACGAGCTTTACCGGTACATCCTTAAATTGCGTGGACTGCAGCACAGAGGTACTCTCGGTACTTTGCGTAGTCTCCGTGTATGCAACCTGTTCGGTCAAATCTATGGTCGCAGGCATGTTGTCCAGGGTCAATACCCGCGGATTTGCCAGGATATCCGCCTTTTGGTTGCGGACCCAGAAGTCAATGAGGCCGGTAAAATACGACCATGGGAAAAGCGTCTTTCCGTATTTGAGGTATCCGGTCCTTGTGCCCGACCCAAGGGAAAGGGCCTGGTTGATTACCCGATTGCTCTCATCTTTCTCCGTAAGGGTCCATTCGACTCCCAATTGGTCGTCATCGGTAAGTTTTACCGTCAGCATCATCGTCTCTATCATAACCTGGGGAGTCTTTGTATCCAGCGCCTTGGCTACTTGTTCAACCTTGGCAATCCTGTCGGGTATATCCGTAATCACGAGGCTGTTGGTGCGTGCGTCAATTTCTATCTTGCCCCTTGCCGTCAGCATGGATTCAAGGCTCTTCTTCATTTCGTTTACATCGACGAAATTGAAAGAAACTACTTTTGTCTGCAGGGCACCGCTCTCTTCCACTTGGCGCCGCCTGTCAAAAGTGGTGATGACAAGGTAATTTTCCCCTTCATACATCGTAAGGTTATTCGCCTGGAGGATCATAGTCAACGCCTCTCTCCAGTCAGTGCTCTGGACCCTTAATGAAACCGTGGCCCTCACTTCGTCGCTGACAATGATGTTCATTCCGCTGATACGGGCAAAGGCCCTGGCTACGTCGCGTATATCTGCGTCTTTTACGTCTAAATCAACGCGCAGCTGCCCGCCTTCATCCTTGGCAACTACTTCATTTTTTACTTCTCCCTGCGGTGCCTGTGTATACGCGGGAGGGTGCATACACAACACCAGCGGCAGAAGCAATACAATTTTCCACACATTGACCTTTTTAATGTTTTTCATTTTTATTCTTTCCTTTCAGGCATATACATGCCCGGCCCATATCCTTCTTGGGGAGGAAGGCCGTATTGCCATTCCTCTTGGGGCCGGTTCCCTACTTTCGGCGCCTCATCTACGTTTTCTTTTGCATTTTCCTGCGCCTTTTCCGTATCTAAATCCTTTTGTTGCATAATCAGTTCATAAGACCTCATCCCGTCATTAAAAATCACCCTGTCCGGACGAATATCCTCTACTTTATAGCCAAACCAATTGTCTCCTGCCATAACCAGTTCGTCATTGACTATCGCTACTGCTTTGGTATCGCTGTAAATAATCCCTCGCAACGCAACTCCGGGAAGGTCGATCTTGGTAGTCCTCTGCGCCTCTTCCTTGGCTAAGTCAATTATGGAAACAAAAGGGTCTCGCGTGTTTTCAAGAAGGTTTGCGGCACTGGCCGTAACCTGCCACAGGAGCACACACGTCCCTGCAGCAACTAACGTACGAAAATAACCTTTTGTTATCTTACTTATTGTTCGCACTTACAGCCTCTTGGGTCAATATGCTGAATTTGACCTGTATGTTGTGTTTGTATACAATATTCCCTTCTGAGGTAATACCTAAATAATCAATCTTAATAAATTTCTTTCCTTCCT